>JAEEYY010000082.1 GCA_016288355.1 Synergistes sp. | reverse complement strand
TTCCTCTGCCTTTGCCTCTTCGCCCATGGACGCCCAAACGTCAGTGTAGATGGCGTCTGCTCCCTTGACAGCGGCTTTCGGGTCATCCGTTACTTCGATCGTTGCGCCTGATTCGCATTCTTTCGCGATCTTTTCGCACTCTTCCACAAGCGCAGGGTCGGGGAAGAGCTCTTTTGGCGAGCCAATAACAAAGTGCATGCCCATCTTGGCAGCACCGATCATCAGAGAGTTGGCCACGTTATTGCGGCCGTCGCCGACATAGACGAGCTTTATGCCCTTGAGACGGCCGAAGTTCTCGCGGATCGTGAGGAAGTCGGCGAGCACCTGTGTCGGGTGATAGTCGTCGGTAAGGCCGTTCCATACCGGGACTCCGGCGTACTTTGCAAGATCTTCGACGACCTTCTGGCTGAAGCCGCGGAATTCTATGCCGTCGAACATGCGGCCAAGAACGCGGGCCGTGTCAGCGACATCTTCCTTGTGTCCGAGCTGGATGTCGTTTTTGCCGAGGTATTCGGGATGCCCGCCCTCGTCGATCGCTGCCACGGTAAATGCACAGCGGGTGCGCGTAGAGGGTTTCTCAAATATAAGGGCTACGTTTTTGCGGTCAAGAAGGTTTCCTTTTATTCCAGCGCGTTTTTTGTTCTTGAGGTCGGCCGCGAGATCGAGCAAATACTTGATCTCTTCCGGGGTATGGTGCTTAAGAGATATCAGGTTGCGGTTGCGAAGATTTACTGCCATTGTTGAGAATGTCCCCTTTCAGTTTATTGAGATTTATATGTATATGCGAAGTACTTATTGTTGTTGACTCTTTTGCAAAACAGCGCCGGAGAGCTACACAGGGAGTCTGTTGAGCGGCATAGACATACATCTGGGACCGCCGCGGCCTCTTCCCAGTTCAGGCGCCTCCAGTTCGATGACCTCTATCCCGTTGTCCCTTAACAGCTTTGAAGCGTTGACGTTGCGGTTGTAGGTCACTACCCTTCCGGGGGCGACCGCCAGCGTATTGCAGCCGTCGTGCCACTGTTCCCGGGCCATTTCTTCTTTGTCTCTGCAATTCATTTTTATCAGGCGCATATCGTCAAAGCCCAGGCACGCCGCTATATCGTGCGTCCAGTCCTCAGACTGCTCGATAGACATCAAAGTTCCGCCGTCATCGTAATCCATGCGCCATACCCTTAAATGATCGAGGAGCGGCGGGTATATGCAGAAAGCGTCTTTGTCCACCATGGTGAATACCGTGTCAAGATGCATGCAGTAGCGCTTCTTTGGAATCTCAAATGCATATATGCGTTTTATGGAGGTGCGTGCCGACAGGTTCCTGCCAATGCGCTGAACGGTAGTGGGGGCTGTTCTCTGAGAGACGCCTATCGCAATTGCTTTTTCAGACAGCACCAAAAGATCGCCGCCCTCGACCTTCTGCGGCCATATTTCGTCCGGGGCATCCCCGAAGAGTATCTGCATGCCTTTGAATCTCGGGTGGTAGTTAGTAATAAACTTCCAGTAGAGCGGCTCTATGCGGCGCGCCTCGAATGTCATCTGGCCAATGATAATGCCGTTGGCTACTGTTATTGCAGGGTCTCTCTGGAAATAGAGATTCGGGATCGGGTGGATGATAAAATCGCTTCCGTTCTCAACGCAGGATACAAGGCTGATCCGGCCGCAATTGCATATATCCCTGACTTCACTGCGTGTGTAGCCCATTATCAGGTGATCCGCGAGCTCAAGTGAAGGTATGTTCATAAGTTCGGTTATAAAAGCTTCGCTGAGCCTGCGGTCGAGGCATTCGAACCTGAAGATGGCTCTTATAAGCTTTTCACGAACAGGAAGCATACCCAGAATATCGGCCAGGCACTCGTTGAAATAAAGCACCTCTGTTCCTTCTTTTCTGAGGATATCGGCAAAATTGTCATGCTCTTCTCTTGCGCGTTCAAGCCAAAGAAGGTCGTCGAAAAGAAGTTCATCCATGTTGTCTATAGTCAGCCTGTCGATTTCCCTGCCGGGTTTATGAAGCATTACCTGCTTGAGTTTACCGGTCTCTGATAATACACTGAAACTGTCCGCCTGGTTCATTTTTACACCTCCTGAAAGAAAAAACCATATTAAAAATACAGCCGGTTTAGAGGATAAAAAAGATTAAACAGCAATGTTAAGCATTAATAACTATGTTATATATTATATTTTATTGTGGTCTTAGTCAATATGATTAATTGCTTATCTAAACTTTACAGTTGCTGAAGTTCAGCATTTAGAATCTCGCGGCGGACAGTTTCTTCAAATGTCTCCATCGTTCCGCGGCATACGAAGGAACCTTTTCTGAAGAAGATAAATCCTCCTGGACTTCCGGCAAAGCCAAGGTCAGCATGCGACGCTTCTTTGGGACCGTTTACTTCGCAGCCCATAACGGCTATCGTCATGCCGGCGCAGGCGTCGGCCGGTACTATGCTGCGAAGTTTGCCGACAAGCTCGGCTACTTCTATCCTCCTTCTGCCGCATCCCGGACAGCTGATAAGCTGCCAGCCGCGATGACGCAGCATAAGTGCGGAAAGTATATTGTATCCGGTCTCTACTTCTTCAACCGCGCTGCCTGTAAGACTGACCCTCAGTGTATCGCCTATGCCCTGTGAAAGCATAAGAGCTATTCCCGCTGCGCTCTTGACTATGCCGGGGTTCCCGCATCCCGCTTCCGTTATGCCGATATGCAGAGGGAACGGGTATTTCTCTGAAAGCAGAGCGTCCGCACGAAGCGTCTCGGCTATCGATGAAGATTTTGCCGATATGATCATATCCTCAAAACCGTTCTCCAGAAGCACGCAAAGCTGCTCTTCGACCGCCGCCGCAAGAGCCGCGCCGCGGTCCCCTTTAGCCGCGGCAAACTGAGCATTGTTCAGCGAACCGCCGTTTGCGCCTATGCGGATAACGGCGCCTTTATCCTTTGCGGCGGCAATGACCTCGGCAAGCGCAGCGGAACCGCTCATGTTGCCGGGATTAATCCTTATAGCCGGGACACCTGCAGAAAGTGCGGCAAGCGCCGTCTTATGATTGAAATGGATATCGGCCATCAGCGGGAGAGCTGTATTTTTTACGAGTTCGGCAAGAGCGGAAGCAAGCGATTCATCAGGGAGCGCAACTCTTGCAAGTTCGCAGCCCGCTTTTAAAAGGCTCTCGCATTCACAGATACATCCGCTGGTATCCTCAAGACGTGTCTTCAGCATGCTTTCAACACGTACCGGAGCGCCTCCCCCTATCTTAAGCCCTTTTATGCAGACGCTTTTGATGCTTGCCATGGCGCCTTCCTAATGCATCAGCCGGTATATATCTTTACCGGTTACTATTGCTATAAGTGCAAGAAGGACGATATAGCCGGCATAATGTATCATGGTCTCGACTCTTTCCGGTACTTTGCGGCGCGTGATCACTTCGATGAGGATAAATATCAGACGGCCGCCGTCAAGAGCAGGGAAAGGAAAAAGATTTAAGAGCCCCAGGTTGAGGTTAACTATGCCGAGGAAGGCTATAAATGACCAAAATCCTTCGCGGAAAGCGCTTCCCGCCATAGACGCTATTCCCACAGGGCCTGTAACGTCTGCTTTGATCCGGCCGGTAATGGTCATATAAAGTCCCTTCAGTATCTGCACGCTCATATCCCACGAATAACGGAAAGATCTTGACAGGGCTTTCAGCGGAGGGAACTTCACAAGCTGCGGCTGCACGCCTAAGAGCCGTGAGCCTGTTTCGGTATTTACGGGAATGTTTAAGGAATATTTTTCAAGACTGCCGCCGCGTTCGATCACTATCTCGTACAGATCGCTTTTCTTTTTCTCATTCAGGATGTTTTTTCTTATATCAGACCAGCTTTTAAGCTCGTTTCCGTCAATGCTTTTAATTATGTCTCCGCTCTTCAGTCCCGCGGCAAACGCCGGAGTGTTGTCCATTATTTTCCCTATCGTCGGGGTGTCCATATTATAGACGCCGCATCCGGCAAGGTAAAAAGCCGTGATAAGCCAGGCAAGTAAGATATTTACCGATGCTCCGGCAGCTATTATAAAAGCCCTTTCCCACGGTTTCTTGTTGAGCAGCGAGCGGCCGGGGGCACAGTGTGTCTCCTCCCCGCTGTCTTTTACATCTTCGCCTTCGAGTTTGACAAAACCGCCGATCGGAAAGGCCCGCAGCGAATACTGAGTCTCTCCCTTTTTCGTGCTTACGATCTCAGGCCCCATGCCGAAAGAGAATTCATGCACCATGACATTTCTGAGCTTTGCGGCAATAAAATGCCCGCCTTCATGCGAGATAACACATATGGCTATCACTATCAAAAACGAAACGATACTGAGCAATTATATTTTCCTCCGTTTAGCACAAAGCTCGTCCGCGGCTCTTTCTCCCTCGCAAGTGAGCGCTACGGCGTCTTCGAGCGTTTTAGGCGCCGGGCCGGAATATTTCTCCAGAACATCCGTTATCACGGCCGCAATGTCGGTAAACTTTATCTCATGGCGCAGAAAATGCCTGACCGCGCTCTCATCGGCGCCCACAAGCAGAGCCGGCATTGCGCCGCCGGCCTTTCCGGCTTTCCGTGCCGCCGAATAGCATGGAAAGCGCTTTTCGTCTATCTCGCGGAAATCCAGCTTCCACTGCCCCGGCTCAAGAGGAGGAAGCACCTTTTCCGCCGCGGGAAGCCGCCTGGGCCATGCAAGCGCGGCTGCTGCAGGCAGACGCATATCTGCCCGAGAGAGCAGCAGCTTTACCGTGCCGTCAATAAATTCAGCCATTCCGTGAACATGCGAACTCGGATGGATGAGGGCTCCGACCTTTTCGTCCGGCAGGCCGAAGAGCTGCATCGCCTCAATGCATTCAATGCCCTTGTTCATAAGAGTCGCGCTGTCTGTCGTTATTTTTGCGCCCATCTTCCAAACCGGGTGTTTCAGCGCATCTTCCGGGGCGATATTTTCCATCTGTTCGGCAGTGAAGTCTCTGAAAGGGCCTCCAGACGCGGTCAGCCATATGCGCGCGATCTCTTCTTCAGGCGCGTCGCGCAGGCACTGCCACACCGCGCTGTGCTCGCTGTCGACCGGGCGCAGCTGGTCTTTCCTGCAGACAAGAGGCATGACCCAGGGGCCCGCCACAACTATACTTTCTTTATTCGCAAGCGAAACATCTATGCCGCGTGAAAGGGCTCTTTGAAGAGCGGGTATTGCAGCCACGCCCGAAGATGCAAAAACAGCGTGATCGATACTCTCGTACGATACTATTTCGGTAAGCGCCGCCGTACCTGTCAGGCATTTAAAACCGTCTGCCTTCCAGCTTCTGCTGTCAGGTTCGGTCAGACATAGTATCTCTGCGTTGAATTTTCTTCCCAGTTCC
>JAEEYY010000081.1 GCA_016288355.1 Synergistes sp. | reverse complement strand
TTGGAGAGCTGGTCGCGGTTTTCAAGCATCGCGCGGATATCTTCGTTTTCTGGCGCCGCTTCAAGCGCGGCGGTCAGCTTCTTTGCGGCCGCGGCTGACGCGTCGAAATCGTCAAATGACGCAAGCCACTCTGTGAGAGCCTTTTTCAGCTCATCCGGGATATCTGATTCAAGCAGCCGGCCGGCGCGCAGCTTCTGGGCCTCGCGCTGCTGTCTTACCGAAAGGAACATGCCCAGGCTGAACTCAGCGTTGTTCTCAAAAAGCGAGTTCGACCAGGCCGGTCCCTTGCCTTCCTTGTTCTTCGTGTAGGGAATGCCCGGCATCGCGCCGCCCCAGGCCTGAGAGCAGCCTGTGGCGTTCGCCCAGTAGACGCGGTCTCCGAAGAGCTGTGTCATCAGCTTCGCATAGGGCGTTTCGCCGCAGCCGGCGCAGGCGGCGGAGAATTCGAGCAGCGGAGTCTTAAACTGACTGCCCTTTACGCTCCATTTATCCCCGGCATATTTATCGGGCAGCGAGAGCGCGTATTCCCACTGCTCCGGCAGGGAGAGGGACTTTCCTATAGGCAGCATCGAAAGAGCCTTTTCTTTTGTGCCGCCGGGACGCTGGACGGCCGGACATACGGATACGCAGCTACCGCAGCCGGTGCAGTCGTCGCGGCTTATCTGCATCGAGAAGTGAAGTCCCTTCATGCCTGCGGCAGGAGCCGTGAGGAAGCCCTCCGGCGCCTTTTCCTTTTCCTCGTCTGTAAGCAGATAGGGACGTATGACCGCGTGCGGGCAGACGTAGGAGCAGCGGGTGCACTGTATGCAGAGCGACGGATCCCATTCCGGCACGTTGACCGCGACCGCGCGCTTTTCAAAGGCCGTAAGGCCGAGCTCGACAGTGCCGTCTTCATAGCCTTTAAAGGCGCTGACCGGCAGCGAGTCCCCCTGCTGTCTGTTTATCGGATCAAGCAGCTTTGAAACTATCTCCGGCGCGTCTCTGCGGTCTTTCTTCTGCGGCACGTCATCAGCGGAGAGCCAGCTCTGCGGTATCTCCGCCTTTACAAGCATGGCTCCGCCGTCTTCGATAGCGGCTATGTTGTTGTTGACGACGTCGTCGCCTTTCGCGAAAAATGTTTTGCGCACGGCGTCCGCCATATATTTCTTAGCGTCTTCTATCGGGATTATCTTCGTGAGATGGAAGAAGGCCGACTGAAGCGGGATGTTGACATGGCTGCCCAAGTGATGCTTTTCGGCTATTTTGGTGGCATTGATTATATAAAGCTTCGCCTTCTTCTGCGCCAGTTTGCGGCGTATATCCGGCGGGATCTTCTCTTCGAGCTCATCTTTGTCCCACGGGCAGTTGAGGAGTATAGTCCCGCCCTCTTTCAGCTCGCTTACTATATCGTAGTTCTGGATGTAGGTCTGGTTGTGAGCGGCTATGAAATCAGCGCTCTTTACAAGGTATGAAGAACGGATGGGCTCGTCCGAGAAGCGCAGATGCGATATAGTGACGCCCAGCGACTTCTTCGCGTCATATTCAAAATAGGCCTGGCCGTACTTATCAGTGTGCCCGGCGATTATATCGACGGTATTTTTGTTCGCGCCTACGGTGCCGTCTCCGCCGAGCCCCCAGAATTTGAAGGACATCTGCTTCTCTCCGTCCGGGTATACCGGTTTTCCGAGCGGCAGCGAAAGGTGGGTCACGTCGTCGTTTATACCTATCGTAAAGCTGTTTTTCGGCTCGTCTTCCGCGAGATTGTCAAATACTGCGATGAGCTGCGTCGTATCGGTGTCCTTTGAGGAGAGGCCGTAGCGGCCGCCGACTATCTTCAGGCCGCGCATGCCGAGCTCCACGGCTGCGGTGCATACATCCTGATAGAGAGGCCCGCCGTTTGCTCCCATTTCCTTGGTCCTGTCAAGGGCAGCTATCTTTTTCGCCGAAGCGGGAAGGACCGCGGCAAAGTGCTTAAGCGAGAATGGACGGTAGAGATGCACCTGAATAAACCCGGTCTTTCTGCCGTGCGCGTTGAGCCAGTCGACCGCCTCCTGTGCTGCGCCGCTTACCGAGCCCATCGCTATCACTACTTCTTCCGCATCCGGCGCCCCGTAGTAGTTGAAGAGATGGTACTCGCGTCCGACAGCTTCGCTTATGCCATGCATATATTCCTCGACTATATCCGGCAGCGCGTCGTAAAAGCCGTTGCTCGCCTCGCGCACCTGGAAATAGATGTCGGGGTTCTGCACCGTGCTTCTCATCATCGGATGCTCCGGGTTCAGTGACGCGGCGCGGAAAGCTGCAAGCGCATCCCTGTCGAGCAGTCTGTCCAGCACGTCGTACGGCAGTTCTTCTATTTTGTCTATCTCATGGGAGGTGCGGAAGCCGTCAAAGAAGTGCATGAAAGGAATGCGGGCCCTGATCGCGGAAAGGTGCGCGACTCCGGCCAGGTCCATGACCTCCTGAACGCTTCCTGTGGAAAGCATAGCAAGCCCGCACTGACGGCAGTTCATCACATCTGAATGATCGCCGAAGATCGAAAAGGCGTGAGTTCCGACCGTCCTTGCGGCGACGTGCAGCACAGCCGGCTGGCGCTGTCCCGAAAGCCTGTGCAGGACCGGTATCATAAGCATCAGGCCCTGAGAGGAGGTAAACGACGCGGCAAGCGCCCCCGTCTCGACAGCGCCGTGTACTGCCGCTGCGGCGCCCGCCTCCGACTGCATTTCTATCAGAGAGACTGTCTGCCCGAATATATTCTTTTTGCCCTTTGCCGCCCATACGTCAGTCTTTTCGGCCATAGGCGACGACGGCGTTATCGGGTAGATAGCGGCCACTTCGGTTAGAGCATAGGCGATGTATGCGGCCGCTTCGTTTCCATCCATTACTGACAGTTTTTTCTGGTTCATATCTGTTAAAGCTTCTCCTTCCGGATATCTCGGATATTACAGCGCGTTACGCGGTCTTAACGGCCGCCGCTTTCTCAAGGCCGAGCTTTTTGACGGCCTCTTCGCGCATTTTGTATTTTAGTATCTTTCCGGCCGCATTCATAGGGAAATCGCTTACAAAATCAAAATAGCGCGGACACTTGTGGCGCGCGATATGAGAAAGGCAGAACTGTCTGAGCTCATCGGCCGTGGCGCTTTCGCCCTCTTTCAGGACGATACAGGCCATTATCTCTTCGCCGAGCCCTTCGTCGGGGACGCCTATCACCTGCACGTCCTTGACCTTCGGATGCGAGTAGAGGAATTCCTCAAGCTCCTTCGGATATATGTTTTCTCCGCCTCTTATTATCATATCCTTCAGGCGCCCGGTGATCTTGTAGTTGCCTTCCGGCGTGCGGCAGGCCATATCGCCGGTGTGTAGCCAGCCGTCCGCGTCTATCGCGGCCGCCGTGGCCTCCGGCATCTTGTAGTAGCCCTTCATTATGTTGTAGCCGCGAGCGACGAATTCTCCGGGGACTCCGTCGGGAAGTTCCGCTCCTGTTTCCGGGTCGACGATGCGGCATTCGATCTCGGGCAGAGCGTGACCCACCGTCTCTACGCGGACCTCAAGAGAGTCTCCGGTGTCGCTCATCGTGCAGCCCGGCGAAGCCTCCGTCTCGCCGTAGACTATAACGATCTCTTTCATGTTCATTTTATCGACGACATCGCGCATCTTCGATATCGGGCAGGGGCTTCCTGCCATTATCCCGGTGCGCATATAGGAGAAGTCGGTCTTCGGGAAGTCCTCGTGCTCCATCATTGCGATAAACATCGTAGGAACCCCGTGGAAGCAGGTGATCCTCTCCTGATTGATGCAGGCAAGCGACGATTTCGTTGAGAAGTACGGCAGCGGCGAAAGCGTGGCCGCATGGGTCATCGACGCCGTCATCGCCAGCACCATGCCGAAGCAGTGGAACATCGGCACCTGTATCATCATCCTGTCCGCGGTCGACAGGTCCATCCTGTCTCCTATGCATTTGCCGTTGTTTACGACATTGTAGTGCGTCAGCATGACGCCTTTGGGGAATCCGGTCGTGCCGCTCGTGTACTGCATGT
Organism: Synergistes sp.; assembly: GCA_016288355.1. Taxonomy (GTDB): domain Bacteria; phylum Synergistota; class Synergistia; order Synergistales; family Synergistaceae; genus Synergistes. The sequence goes on along the minus strand of JAEEYY010000081.1, from coordinate 504 downwards.
TGCAGACGTCATGGATGTTGACCTCGGAAGCCATGCGGTGAACTTCTTCCGCCGGCGTCAGATGCGCGCGCAGCAGCGACTCTTCCCACGTGAGGCAGCCCTTCATCCTGAAGCCGACCGTTATCACGTTGCGCAGGAAGGGAAGGCGGCGGCAGGCAAGCGGCTTGCCGGGCGCAGTGTGCTCCAGCTCCGGGCAGAGCTCGCTTATTATCTCGTCGTACTTTGAATCGCGGTACCCCTTTATCATGACCAGCGTATGAGTGTCGGACTGGCGCAGCAGATATTCGGCCTCGTGGATCTTGTATGCGGTGTTTACCGTGACCAGCACTGCGCCTATCTTCGTGGTGGCCCAGAAGGTTATATACCACTGCGGAAGGTTCGTCGCCCATATCGCCACATGGCTGCCCGCTTTCACTCCCAGCGATATAAGCACACGTGCAAACTCATCCACGTCGTCACGGAATTCAGAGTAGGTGCGCGTGTAATTGAGCGTCGTGTATTTAA
>JAEEYY010000080.1 GCA_016288355.1 Synergistes sp. | reverse complement strand
GAGTCGAGACCGCGCTGGCGTGCGCTGCCGGCACCAAAGAAGAATTCCGTTACGAGGCGGCCGATCTGATCTACCATCTGCTGGTTGCCTGCATCGCTTCGGGAGTTCCGATCTCGGACGTGCTGAAGGAGCTTGCTTCACGCCACAAGGGGACGGCAGACAAATGATAGGCGTTATAGATTACGGAGCGGGTAACCTCTGCAGCGTCAGAAACGCGCTTGACGCTTTGGGCGTACGCAGCGCCACCGTGGACACCAAAAGCGGGATAGAAGCGGCGGATGCGCTGATACTCCCCGGCGTGGGCGAGTTCGGCAGCGCGATGAAGGAGCTTTCCGCACGCGGGTTGTGCGCTGTGTTAAAGTCGGCGGCTGAAGCCGGAGTGCCGCTGCTTGGCATCTGTCTCGGCATGCAGATGCTTTTTGAAGAAAGCGAAGAATCTCCTGGAGTCAGAGGACTTGCGCTGCTTCCCGGACGTTCTGCGCGTTTTTCCGATAAATACGGGCTTAAGATACCCCATATGGGATGGAATTCGATAACGCCGCTAAAAGAAAGCCGCCTGCTTAAGGGCATATCTGCCGGGAGCTATATGTATTTTGTTCATTCATATTATGTCCGCTGCGGCAGACGAGAGGACGCAGCTGCCGGAGCCTCTTACGGGGATGATTTCGACGCCGCTGCGGAACGCGGCACGGTCTTCGGCTGCCAGTTCCATCCTGAGAAGAGCGGAAGCGAAGGTTTTCTGATATTAAAGAATTTCATAGAGATCGCCGAAGGGAAAAGATAATGCTTGCAAAGAGAATAATACCGTGCCTTGATATCAAGGACGGGCGTGTCGTAAAAGGGGTAAATTTCGTAAACCTGAGGGATGCGGGCGATCCTGTAGAATGCGCCGCCGCATATGAACGGGCCGGGGCCGACGAGATAGTATTTCTTGACATAACGGCAACGAGCGACCGGCGCAGGACCGTATCGGAGCTTGTGCGCCGCGTTGCCGAAAAAGTCTTTATTCCGATAACGGTCGGCGGTGGCATAAGGACCACAGATGATATCCGGGAGATTCTGCGCGCCGGAGCCGACAAGGTCTCGCTGAATACCGCCGCGGTAAAAAATCCGGCGCTGATCAGTGAGGCTGCGGAAATATTCGGCAGGCAGTGCGTCGTAGTCGCTATCGACGCCAAAAGGCGGGGCGAAAGCTACTGGGAGGTCGTGACCTCCGGCGGACGAGTGCCGGAGCATATGGACGCCTACGGCTGGGCTTTAAAGGCGGAGGAGCTGGGCGCCGGGGAGATCCTTCTTACCAGCATGGACTGCGACGGCACAAAGGCCGGTTACGACCTGGAGCTTACCCGCCGTATATCATCATCTGTAAAGATACCTGTTATAGCTTCGGGCGGAGCCGGGAAAGCGGAAGATTTTTACGACGCGCTGACTGCGGGAAAAGCCGACGCGGCGCTTGCCGCTTCTCTTTTTCATTTCAACGAGGTGCCTATACCGGAGCTTAAGGAATACCTTTTGAGCAAAAACGTGCCGGTGAGGATCTGCGGCGCGGTGTCCGCATGAGCAGCTGGTATGACGTTCCGAAGACGAACCTTTATAAAAGGTGTTTAATAAAAAACAGGGCCTGCGTGAAAAACGCAGGCCCGATGCTTTTCAGCGTATTATGTTTTCAAGAGCCGTTACTTCAATGCCGTTCTCCCTGAAAGCCTTGTTGATGTCGCGGAGTCCCTGCAGCGTTTCCGGGTTGTCCCCGTGCACGCACATCGTTTCAAATTCGACGTTTTCAAGAACAGTGCCGTCCATCGCGATGATCTTATGTTCCTTTGCCATCATTACGGCCCGCTCGACCACTTTGTTATGGTCTTTGATCACGGCCCCGGGAACGCGCCTTGAAACGTGGGTCATGTTGGCGTTGTATTCGCGGTCCGGATAGACTTCCGACGCGGTGCGGAGCCCCATGCTGTTCCAGATGTCTTTTGTCGGCGCGCCGGCAAAACTCATTATGATAAGGCCGGGGTCGAAGGCGAGGACCGCGCGTCCCAGCGCCTCGGCCCAGCTCGGATCTCCGTTCATAGCCTTTGTGTAGGTCATTATGTAGAGATTTCCGTGCGGTTTGAAGTGCTGCATTTTGCCGCCGTATTTTTTGACGAACGCTGATATCGCTCCAAGCTGGTAGGTGCAGAGCTTCTCGACTTCTTCGGGCGAGAGGTCCATGTTTCTTCTTCCGAAGCCCTGCATGTCGGGGAATCCGGGATGGCATCCTATTCCGACATGTTTTTCGACGGCCCATTTTACCGTCCTGTCCAAAACCATAAAGTCTCCGGCGTGAAATCCGCAGGCTATGTTCGCCGACGATATCTCATCCATTACCTCGTAGTCGCAGCCAAGGACATAGTTCCCGAAGCTTTCTCCCATGTCGCAGTTAAGATCGATCTTAATTGACATTTCCTCCACACCTTTCTGCGTGTCTTTTTTATCCTTATGCCGCCTGTTCAGGCAGACGCTTTTACCCGATATCTTCTACAAATACGTCGTAGGAACTGCCTCCTACGGTCACTTTAAAGGCTCTGCCGGCAGCAGGCTTTTTGACAGGAGCATTCTGCCCTGGCCTGACCCTGGAGAGCGCGCTTTCCATCTTTTTAAGCAGATCCTGCGCATCTTCAAGCGGGATCTGCCTGAATCTGACCGTATCTCCGGGGCGGCACTGCGCGAAGCGGAAAGCGTCCACAGTGCAGAGCGTGCCTATCTTTGTATAACCTCCCACGGTCCCGCGGTCTTTCAAAAGCACCATCGGGGTGCCGTCGCCGGGGATCTGCACAGCGCCCATGCTGATTCCGTCGGATACTATTCCGGGGCCCTTTTCGTTATGTTCCACGGCGGGGCCTTCAAGGCGGGCCCCCATGCGGTCGCACTTATCGGTCAGCTTATACACGGAGCTGAAGAATGTGTTTATGCCCTTTTCGCTGAAATGGTCGTCTTCCGGGCCCAACACCACTCTGAACTCTCCGGGAACTGCGCCGAAGGTGAAATCGTCCGGGTTTGCCGAGCATCCTTCATATGAAGCCGGCACGCCTCCTTCGGGACTGTTCAGGACGTCCTCCTTTTCGAGCCTGCGTCCCTTGTAGCCGCCTATCTTGCCGTTAAGCCCTGTAGAGGCGCTGCCCATTACCGGAGGGATGCAGAAACCGCCGTTTACCGCTATATAGGCCCGCATCCCCTTCTTTGGCGCTCCGAAAGCAAGGACGTCTCCCTTTTTCAGCTTAAGCGCTTTGTACATATCGGCCGGGCTGCCGTTGACCGTGGGCGAAAGATCTGCCCCGGTGACTGATGCCAGCAGCTCTTTTTCAGCTTCAAGCACAGGCCCTGCCATCGTTATTTCGAGGGCAGGGGCGTTGTCATCGTTTCCCACGAGCCTGTTGGCCAGGCGGAACGCAAGCTCATCCATCGCTCCGGAGGCGGAGATGCCGAATGCCTGATATCCTGTGCGCCCCCTGTCCTGGATGCTGGAGAGCAGCCCCGGCAGTCTGACTTTAAAAGCTGCTGTCCCCTGCGGAGACCATGATGAGTAGTCGGGCGGGTCGTCGGCGGCTTCCACTTCGGCCCTGTGCTTTTCGAATTCCTCCGCCGGAATGGGGACGAAGCGTACATAATCCCCGGCCTTGACCGGCACGGGCGGTTCTTTTTCAGGATCGTAGAATCTCATCGTGCTGCGTCCTATCAGCTGCCAGCCGCCGGGGGAGCTTATAGCGTACAGCCCGGTCTGTTTGCCGGCGATGCCGATCGATCCCGCCGGCACTTTCAGCCGCGGGCTCTCCAGCCTCGGGGTAGCGATGTCGTCTTCTACAGAGCCGCAGAAAGCGAATCCGGGAGTGAAGCCCAGCATATATACAAGATAATCCTTGCCGGAGTGACGCTTTATCACTTCTTCCGGACTTAGACCGTGTGTTTTTGCCAGGCTTTCGAGGTCGGGGCCGTTATCGCCGCCGTAAGCAACGGGCACCTCGACTACGTTCGACTCGGGAAGTTCTGCTGAGGAGGCCTCCTCAGCGATCTCGTTCAGCTTGCTGATAAGGTTCTCTGTCGTGATCGTCAGGGGATCGTAGATCACGTAAACGGAGCAGTAAGTCGGTATATATTCGATCACGCCAGGTATTTTATTCTTACCTGCGGCAGTCCGGAAAGCCCTGACCTGCCGGTTGATCTCCTCACTGATCTTGTCGCCGAAACGAACTGCCACCGCGCTGTCTCCGGCTATGAGAATCTTCAAGATAGCACCCCCGCACATATATAAAGGATATATGAAAAACTAAAAAAGCTGATATATGCTGCCCTTATAAAAAGCCATACACTATTATAATGCTTTAAATGGATTTGCTTCTTCTGTCTCCGGGAAAGCTGCTGTTATACGGCAAAAACTTTGGTTTTAGCTTCCTCTCAGATAAAAATGTGAAGCAAAGGAGCAACAAAGCGCCGTGCCTTTTCCAACAAATAAAAATTGATTCTCCCTTTACTTTAAAGGGTAAATAATATTTTATTCCCCAATATCTTTATATAACTAATTATATGGATATTATTTTTGTTTAAAATATACAAAAACCACTCTTTAGTGCTATAATCTGTAAAACAAGTTGACACGATTTTTATGCTGTTTATCCGAACATTTCTGTAAGGATGTTGTTTCAGCTTATTGCTATGGAGGGACAGAATTGCTTTCAAAGTACGCGCAGGAGATATCGGAATACCTGAGCTCCATGATGGGCCGAAGCATCATTATCACTGATATCAACGGCATTATCATAGGATCTCCGGCGAAAGAGAGAATCGGAGAATTCCATCCTCCGTCGATTCCGTGCATCAAATATAAAAAGATGAGTTTTGACGACGCGGAAGGAGCCAAGAAACTCGGAGTGTGGTATCCGGGTTCCACCGTGCCGCTCTTTTACAACGGACGCGTTATCGGAACAGCGGCAATAGCGGGCGAGCCTGAAGTCGTGCTGCAGTTCACGATGCTGGTCAAAAACCAGATCGAAAGCATGCTGCGCGAAAGGATACTTTCGCCGGATACCGGTTCTCCTCAGAAGAAAATAAATGATCTGGTGCGCGATATCGCCTCTTTTGATCCTTCAAGCGGGGATCATGCCTCTCTTTCGATGAAGGCGTCGCATCTGGGCATCGATCTCGGCAGGCCGCGCGGTGTGATCGCGGTATTCTTTTCGAATTTCAGGGATCTCGGCGGACTGGAAAACAATCCGGTAAAGATCAATTATGAGAACTACAGCGACCCGATGGAGGCCGAGATAGATTCCTCTCTGATGCACGGGCGTGTTATAGTGCTGCTGCGCGAGATGTTCCAGGATCCGCAGACGATAATAGCGAGCGTGGCGCGCGACCGCTTTGTTGTGATATGTCCGCGTGAAACAGAAGAAAACAAATCCCAGGACGAAGAGATAGAGGCTCTGTTTGAATCGGCGGAAAAGATTCACAGCAAGCTGAAGGGGGCCTCGCTTGAGACAATAGTGGGCGTCGGCTTCCCCGCGCGCAGTCTCTTTGAACTGCCGGCGTCATATAAAAACGCGTGGGAGGTAGCGGGGATCGCCGAGAGGCTTTCTCTGCCGCCCGGAGCTTACAGCTTTAACCGGCTGCTGCTTGAGGGACTGCTTTCCTCGCTGGGGCAGAACGCGGCGCTCCGCTATATAGAAAAAAAACTCGCCGAGATGAAGAATGACAACGATGCTTCTGTGCTGACAGAAACTTTCAAAGTATACTGCGAGTCATTCTTCAGCAAGCAGACTGCGGCCGAGAAGCTGCACCTGCACAGGAACACGCTCTCTTACCGTCTGGCGAAGCTTGAAGACCGTCTCGGCATCTCGCTTGAGGACTTTAAACAGGTGACCGCTTTTTATCTGGCTATCCGCATGGACGACCTGCAGAAAAATGACGTCCTGCAGTGATTGAAGCACGTCAAACAAAATACCGGCATAAGAAAGAAGGAAACGGAATATCCGTTTCCTTCCTGCTT
>JAEEYY010000079.1 GCA_016288355.1 Synergistes sp. | reverse complement strand
GCCCCTTGGCCAGGTCGACCACGTGGATGTAGTCGCGCACGCCCGTGCCGTCGGGGGTGGGGTAGTCGTTGCCGAACACGTTCAGCCGCGGCAGCTTGCCAGCCGCCACCTGGCACAGATAGGGCATCAGGTTGTTGGGAATGCCGTTGGGCGCTTCTCCAATTAGGCCGGACTCGTGCGCGCCGATGGGATTGAAGTAACGCAGCAACACAACCGACATCGCCGGATCTGCCACGGCCGCGTCGCGCAGGATCTGCTCGATCATGAACTTCGTCCAGCCGTAGGGATTCGTGCAACCGCCGGCTGACATGTCCTCTGTGAACGGTACCCTATTCGTCATACCGTACACCGTTGCTGACGAGCTGAAGATGAACTGTTTGCAACAATGCGCCGCCATTACCTCTAGCAACGCCAATGTTGTGCCGAGATTGTTGCGGTAATACAGCAGCGGTTTGGCGACCGATTCGCCGACCGCCTTCAGCCCCGCGAAATGAACCACAGCGTCGAGCTCATTTTCGACAAACAAACGCTCCAAGGCCGCCTTGTCCGCCACGTCGATTTGGTAAAACTTCGGACGAACTCCCGTGATCTGCTCAATACGGTCGACTACACTGGCTGAACTGTTTGCCAGATTGTCGGCGATAACCACCGAATGCCCCGCCGTGATTAGTTCGACCGCTGTGTGTGAGCCGATAAATCCTGTGCCGCCGGTGAGTAAGACGTTCATGTTGAGGCCTCCTGAATGGGAAGAGTGTATAATCCTGTTAACTTGCAACTTATTATACAATACGGCGTGAAAATCACATAGCGTGCATCTTCTCTTGATGCTTGCCACAATGCAAAAAGTCGCTTACAATCAACATAAGAACGCACGAAAAGGAGCCAAGAACAATGTCATTTGCCGATAAGGATCCCGTCATCGCAGTTGCGGGTACGGGGTATGTGGGGCTGAGCATCGCTACGCTGTTGGCTCAGCACCATACAGTGTACGCAGTCGATATCGTTCCTGAAAAAGTTGAACTCATCAATCACAAAAAATCACCCTTTGCGGACAAGGAGATCGAAGAGTATTTGGCGACGAGGCCGCTTTATCTGACAGCTACGCTCGACGCGGAAGAAGCGTATAAAAAGGCTGATTTCGTCGTCATCGCCGCGCCGACCAACTACGACAGCACGAAGAATTTCTTCGACACTTCGGCTGTCGAAGCTGTGATTGACTTGGTCATGAAGTGCAACCCTAAGGCGGTCATGGTCATCAAGTCGACCATCCCCGTGGGCTACACGCGCATGATCCGCGAAAAGACCGGCAGCAAAAACATTATTTTCAGCCCCGAGTTCTTGCGCGAGAGCCGCGCCCTGTACGACAACCTTTACCCATCGCGTATCATTGTTGGCACCGACTTGGACGATCCCTGGCTGGTTGACGCGGCCAAAGATTTTGCTGCCCTGCTGCGCGAAGGCGCGATCAAGAAAGACGTCGACACCCTGATCATGGGCTTTACCGAGGCCGAAGCCGTCAAACTGTTCGCCAACACCTACCTGGCCCTGCGCGTCAGCTTCTTCAATGAGCTCGACACCTATGCCGAGATGAAGGGCCTTGACACACGGCAGATTATCAACGGCGTGTGCCTCGATCCCCGCATCGGCTCGCACTACAACAACCCCTCGTTTGGCTATGGCGGCTACTGCCTGCCCAAAGACACCAAGCAGCTGCTCGCCAACTACAAAGACGTGCCGGAGAACCTGATCGAAGCCATCGTCCAGAGCAACCGCACCCGCAAAGACTACATCGCCGGCCGCGTTCTGCAGATGGCCGGTTACTACGGCTATGACGAGAACACAACCTACGACAGCAGCAAGGAAAAAGACATCACCATCGGCGTGTTCCGTCTGACGATGAAATCCAACAGCGACAACTTCCGCCAAAGCAGCATCCAGGGCGTGATGAAGCGCATCAAAGCCAAGGGCGCGAAAGTGATCGTCTACGAACCGACGCTGAAAGACGGCGACACCTTCTTCGGCAGCCTTGTCGTTAACGACCTGGCACAGTTCAAAAAGATGAGCGATGCAATTATCGCCAACCGATATGACAGCGTGTTGAATGATGTGAAGGTCAAAGTCTATACTCGAGATGTGTTTGAAAGGGATTGATTATAGACTTGAAAAGAACTTTACACTTTTGTGCTATTATGTCGGTGATATTGATTGGAAAAATCTGCAGTAGTAGCATTAAATGAGTAATGAGATAAGTAGTAGCCATTCAGGGGGCGGAACATGCAGAGCAGGGTTTCTTTCATCGTTCCAGTCTATAACGTCGAAGCATATTTGAGTCAGTGTGTGCAAAGTATTTTTATGCAGACGATGAAGGAGATCGAGGTTATCTGCGTCAACGACGGTTCTACAGATCGCTCCGGCGAGATGCTGGATGAATTAGCACGCAGCGATCAGCGCGTGAAAATCATCCATCAGAATAATCAAGGCTTAGCGCAAGCTAGGAATGTAGCTTTAAAAATAGCGAGCGGTGAGTATGTTCAGTTTGTCGATGCTGACGATTATATTGCTCCCTCGATGCTTGAAAAGACCTGTTTTGAAGCAGATAAGACAAATGCGGATATAGTTCTGTTTGCGAATAGTAACTTAGATAATCAAACTGGTAAAATTACTCCGGCCCCATGGTCTTTGCGCGTGAAGCTGATACCAACAAAAGCCTTTTCCAGAAAAGATTGTTCTGATACGCTTATGATGGTAACGCAACCAGTCTGCTGGACAAAGCTGTTCCGTAGAAGCTTTCTGCTAGGCCAGGGGCTTGAGTTTCAGGAGATTTCTTATGCAGAAGATGTATTTTTTACAATGATGTCTCTTGCTCTAGCAGATCGGATTTCATATGTTAATGAGGCGTTATATTTATACCGTAGCAAACATCCCGGGAGTTTGACTAGTTTTGCTGATAGTAGACAACTTGAGGTTTTTTGTGCGTACGAAAAACTGTATGACGAGCTGAACAAACGGGGCCTCTTTGTAGAACTGGAATACACCTTTGTGCAGTACGTCCTGAACAGCGTTAACTGGTATTTGAACGGGGCTCGTAATCGTGATAATAAAGTTTTGCGTCAATTGTTCTGTCGTGAATTGCGAGAAGAGCGTTTTACTCGGATGGGAATATTAGACCATCCATTTGATTATTATGCAGACAGGAAAGCGTATGAGGCAGTAAAATCCACTCTCGCGCAAATGTAGATTAGGTGAAGCAAGCATCTGCTCCCTAATACAAAAACGTGAAGGGGGAGAACTTGATAGAAGCCATCGTTCAGAGCAGCATCCAGGGCGTGATGAAGTGCATCAAGATCAAGGGCAACAAAGTCGTCGAGTATGCCCCCACGTTGAAAGACGGCTATACCTTCTTTGGCAGCCGTGTAGCGGGCGACCTGAGCCGGTTAAAAGATGAGTCATGCGGTCATTGTCAACCGCTATGGCAGCGCCTTGAACGACGTGAGGGAAAAGTGCATACAGGGTATGTGTTTGAGAGGAATAAGTTTTTGTTTTACGGGGAGGTCTAGTAAATGCAGTTGCCAAAAGATGAAGATACATATTACATTGTAAAGAACGGGAAGGAAAACAAATACTATGATTTGCTTTATAAAAGAGGGTATTTGATTTCTGAAGAAAAATACGAAGTCAAGCCGTATTGGAATACTCTTAATATAGGTGGGGGCAGATATTACGTTACATTTGACCCTCTTAATGAATATGCCTATGTGGAGAATGGTGCCGAATGGGTTTTTATCCTGGGAACCGCGATGGATACCCTTGCCTGGCACATGGACCTGAATAAAATTGCAAATAATATCCTTAATCATCTGAAGAAATCAAAAGAAGCCTTTTACGATTATATTGACTATCTTAACGGCAGACATATCATTTTCTGGGGGGATGAAAGGGAAGCTCATTTATTGCAAGATGCAACCTGGATGCGTTCTGCATATTATAATAAAACTAATCGCATGATTGC
>JAEEYY010000078.1 GCA_016288355.1 Synergistes sp. | reverse complement strand
TATACATTTATTTGCGCAAGACGCTGTCCCGTATCGAAAAAGGCCGCCCTGCGGGCGGCCTGATGCGTTAATTATTGATTTTTCTCTATCCTGCGGGATCCGTTTATCTTTACTTTACCAAAGCTGCTGCTGACCGTCGCCCGGTTATTTCCCGATCTTTACCTAATCCGGGAATTTTGCGTCCGGCTTCAGCTCCAGTATCTTGTTCTTTATATGGAGCAGGCGCCTGTCATCCGGCGGGTGCGAGTTGAAGCCGCTCGGCTCGGTCTTGTTGACCTTTGCGAGGCGCGATATAGCTTTGTACATGCCTACCGGATCCTCGCCGTCCTGCACCGCAAGCAGCACGGCAAAGTCGTCCGCCTCTATCTCCTGTTCACGGCTCCAGCCTGAATAGGCGAGATTCGCGCCGATATTCGCGCCTACGCCGGCGATAGAACCTGCACTTCCGCCGAAGAGCTGACCAAGAAGGGCTGCCGCTACCGAAAGGCCTACCGCGCGGTTCCTGGTCTTGCTGATATGGTTAAGTTTCACATGCCCTGCCTCATGGGCAAATACAGCGAAAAGCTCCGATTCCTCGTCCAGCAGCGAAAGAAGGCCGGTAGTTACCGTGACGGACTCTCCGTTCGTCACCCAGGCGTTCGGCACGCTGTCGTTCTTTATCAAGAATGGCAGAGACGTCAGCTCTGTCGGGCGCGCGACTTTTTTCCATATCCGCTCGGCGTCTGCGTGAGAGATCTCGGCAAACGCGGGCAGAGGTGAGGCAAGCACTGCTGTTATGAGGAGGGCGGTTATCGCTTTTTTAATATTCATGCATGATCCCCCTGAACTCTTTGATCTCACTGATGCTTCGCTAATTATACCAACGGCGCGACAAAAAAGGAAAAATGAAATTCCAACGAATTAAAATAAGCCCGCTTACTTTTCCGGCGGCAGCAGCATCGCCGCGGCAAGCGTCAGATATTCGGGCATTTTTCCGTCTTTTATCCAGCATATCTCAAGGCCGAGATATTTTTTCAGCGCGGCGCTAACATCAGCTCCGACAGATTCTATCGAATGACGCGCCATCTCCGGCCTGCGGCAGGGCTGCCCGTCCTCACGCGCGCACTTTTTGCACAGTTTGCATGAGCCGGCGAAGAAAGAAAGGCTTCCTTTTATCTTCTTTTCCTCATCCAGCAGCTCGAGCAGCAGTTTTTTCTTTTCGGTTCCGATTATCTTAAGCGCGCGTTCTTCCGCGCTTCCCCCTTCGCCGTCCCCTTCCGGCTTTATCTGCAGCACCACGAGCCGCACTTTGTCAAATGATCTCCATATTCCGGCCGGATCGAAATCGAAGGGAGGGCACATCCAGTTTTTGCCGTAATTTGGACATTCGCGGCAGAAGGCAAGGAATTTCGGGATGTCGACGCAGGACGCCGCAAAATCCGCCGCGGAACATGTGGCCGAAAACCTTTCTGTCGTATATTTATCCAACACTGTCGCCCCCTTTTCCCGTTACGCCACAATTATATAAGAAAAGCCGAAGATTATTTATTTTTCGTGTTTGTTAAACGGACATGTCCGGCACACTTTTATTGTCAGCAGGCAACGAAAGGAGGTGAATGAAATGGCTGAAGTAAGACATATCTCAACGTCGCTGCGATTTACGCTCGAACTTGCCGGCGAGGACGGCAAAAGCGTGAACAAGACGCTCTCCGTCTCCAGGATAGGAGCCGGAGCCGCCGCGGACGACCTGAACGCCCTTGCCGGTTCCCTCGGCGGGTTGCTGGAATATCCCGTCAAGTCAGTAAGGAAATACGACACGGGACTCATCGAAAACGAGTAGCAGCAAATAACAGAACAGCGCAAAAGGAGGTGGAAATTTAAAAATGAAGACGCTCAAAATGACTTTTACGACCGAAGGCGGTAAGAAATTCGCGGTCAGCCTGAACTATGCCGATCCGGCGCTTTTGGAAGCGGGCGGAGCCGCGAGGATAAAAAGCACGGCAGATCAGATGCTTGCGCTGCAGCCGTTCGACGCGGAACTCGTATCTTTTGACTCCGCGGTCTTTATCGACCGCAGCGAACAGCAGATAGAGATGCCTGAAGCGGGAGCATAAACGAAAATGCGGGAGGACGGGCGCCCTCCTTCCGCGCTTTGACGCTGAATGCCTGCCCGCAAAAACAGGACATTGACAGGAATCGGCACAATATAAATATCCGGAAGAAAGGGGTGCTGTAATGTGGACGAGCTGATAGGCAGCATAGCACAGAACGGGTTTTCGATAGCCGTTGCTTCGTTTCTGCTGATCAGAATGGACAGAAGGCTCGAAGAGCTGACAAAAGCCGTCATAGGCCTCGGCTCGGTCATCGAAAAACATTCCCGTCAGGAACAGTGACTCAGCCTGCGCGGCGGAGTATGCCGCGCAGACTGCCCCGTAAGGCAGAACACACACCGAATACATATGTCCCCAACTAAAAACAAGAGCGCTCCCCAAAAGGAGGGTCACGTTATATGCGCTTAAACGACTTTAAGATATCGGAGAATTTTAATCTGCGCGAATTTCAGTGCCCGTGCTGCCACACGGTAATGCTGCACGGGCGGCTGCTTGCGGCGCTTCAGAGGCTGCGGGAAACGCTTTCGCGCCCGGTGGTGATAACGAGCGGCTACCGCTGCGCCGCGCATAACAAAGCGGTCGGAGGAGTGAAAAACAGTCTCCATATGAAAGGACTTGCGGCGGATATCGCAGCGGACGGTGCTGTCATGGATCATCTGCGGGAGCTTGCGCATGACGCCGGCTTCAGCCGGGTGATCATCTATCCGGCGCGATCCTTCGCACATCTGGAGATATCTGATGACTGACGCCCGGGGGATGAAGGAGATAACCGCAAGATTCACGCCTTTGGTGCGCGCCGCCGCAAAACGCTATCAGGGAAGGGGCGCGGATTTTGAGGATCTCGTGCAGGAGGGCTATCTTGCCCTTATCCTGCTTACCGGCAAATGCCGCGACATGAAGTGGCTGCCGCTCTTCCTGAAAAACCGCCTGCCCGCCGCTGTGCGCGACGCGGCCGCAAGAATAAGAAGGAGCTGCCATTGTATCAACGGTCCGCCTATCGAAGAGATAGCGGAGACTCACGGCGGAGAAGATGAAAATTACAGCGAGTCGGAGCTGCGCGAGATGCTGGCGCAGGCGCTCTCCCCCGCCGAGCTGGACATCACGCAGGCGCTGATGGAAGGCTTCACGCAGAAAGAGATCGCCCGTTCGCTCGGGATAAGCCAGCAGGCCGTCGCCGCAAGGCTGAAAAGGATACGCCGGAAATTAAAGAAAGTGATTGAGACCGTACACGGATAAAGGGGCCCGCCTTTTCGGCGGGCCCCTTTGCCATTCTGTTATTTATACTGCCCTGCCGGGCGTCCTGCGGCTTTTGCGTCTTTCTTTCACAAAGCGCGCGATGCGCGACATGGCTTCTTTGAGCTCTTCTATCGAATACGCGTATGATATCCTTACATGTTTGCTGCCGCAGGCGCCGAACGCAGACCCCGGCACAACGGCAACTTTTTCGGCTTTAAGCAGCTCTTCGCAGAATTTATCCGAGTCCATGCCGAACTCAGAGATATCCGGGAAGGCGTAGAAGGCGCCGTAAGGTTCAAAGCAGGGCAGCCCTATCTCGCGGAAGCATTCCATAAGGAAGCGCCTGCGCTGATTATACGACTCACGCATGATATCTATGTCCTTGTCTCC
>JAEEYY010000077.1 GCA_016288355.1 Synergistes sp. | reverse complement strand
GTCTGACCTCTTCGGGAGAACGCAAAAGCAAAAGCAGCTCTGCGTCGTGGGCACGGGCAATGTCGGAAATGTTACCGGAAAGTGCTTTGCCGAAAAGGGCGATACCGTCTGCTGTGTGGATATCGATGAAGAGCGAATAGAGAATCTGAAAAGCGGCGTATGCCCGATCTATGAGCAGGGGCTCGGCATGCTCATAGATAAAAACGTGCGTGCCGGGCGTCTTTCTTTTTCGACGGATATCATGGACGGAGCAGAGGGCACGAAGCTCTTTTTTATCGCGGTGGGGACGCCTCCAGCCTGCGACGGCCGGGCTGATCTTGCGCAGGTGCTTGCCGCGGTCGACAGCATAGCCTCGTCGCTCTCCCGTTCCTGTTTCATCGTTGTAAAGTCAACGGTGCCGGTCGGCACCGGTACTCTTCTGTGCCGCCGCATAAACAATCATCTGAGGGAACGGGGGCTGGAGGGCATAAACATAGAAGTGCTCTCCAACCCGGAGTTCCTTAAAGAGGGCATGGCCGTAGAGGACTGCCTTCACCCGGACCGCATAGTGATAGGCGCGTCAAGCGAGGCCGCGCGCGCGGTGATGCGGGAGCTTTATCTTCCTTTCGCAGATGAAAAGCGGATAATATTTATGGATCCTGTCTCTGCCGAGATAACGAAATATGCCGCCAACACGATGCTTGCCGCCCGCATCAGCTTTATGAACGAGATAGCGCAGCTCTGCGACAGGGTCGGGGGCGACGTGACGGCGGTGAAGGAAGGCGTCGCGTCAGACCGCAGGATAGGCAGCTTTTTCCTGAATGCGGGCTGCGGCTACGGAGGCTCGTGTTTCCCGAAGGATGTGCAGGCGCTCTGCCGTATAGGCGAAAGACAGGGGCTGGATATGACGATGGCGTCCGCTGTCGACAAGGTAAACCGCAGACAGAAGCAGATGCTCCATATGATGATCCGCGACCGTTTCGGCGCCGGTATCGACGGCGTCACGGCTGCGGTCATGGGGCTTGCGTTCAAGCCCGGTACCGATGATATGAGGGAAGCTCCGTCGATCACACTGATTCAGGGGCTTCTCGGCTGCGGCGCTTCGGTGCGCGCCTATGACCCGATAGCGATGAACGAGGCAAAAAAGCTGCTGCCTCCTGTTGTGGAATACGCAGCAGACATAAGGGCGCTGCTTTCGGGAGCCGACTGCGCCGTGATAACAACGGAATGGCCTGAATTTGTCGAAGCCGACTGGGAAGCTCTCGGCTGTATTATGAAAAGGAAGATCATATTTGACGGACGCAATATATACAGCCCCGGCAGGCTGAAAGCGCTTGGCTTCGAGTACTACTGCATCGGCAGGAATATGACGCCTAAAAGCATACGCTGAGCGGGGGCCGGAGTGATGCGGCCTGCGCTTAAGCGCGCCGCCGGAACGGGAATACCGGCTTGCAGAGCGCTGTTTGACGCCCCGGCTCTGCATATTTCAGAATAATTATCCTGTGCTTTTTATTTCGGTCATAATTCAAGGTATAATAATCTCAAAACAGCGGCAAAGAAAGGAAGGACGGGTATGGCCAACAGGATCATAACGATAAGCAGACAGTTCGGAAGCGGCGGGCACGAAGTGGGTTTGAGGCTTGCAAAGAATCTCGGCATAAAGTTTTATGACAAAGAATTAGTGGATATGCTGGCCAAGGACGGGAAATACAACGCTGACTTCATCGAAGCCAACGAGGAAAAGTGTTCTCCTCCGATATGTCCGGTCATGCCGGGATTTTCTATGCCGGTATTCTATCAGGATCTGCCGTCGGATCTTATATACAAAGGACAGTCCAAACTTATAAGGAGCCTTGCAGAGCGCGGTCCGTGCGTCGTAGTGGGCCGCTGCGCCGACTACATACTGCGCCATATGGACCCCGTCAACTGCTTCATATACGGGAGTCTCGACGCGCGCGTCAGCAGGAAGATGTCCATGATCCCGGAGGGTCTTGATTTTACAAGGGAAGAGATCAAAAAGCGAGTTATAGACGTCGATAAAAAACGCGCCAAATACCATGAATTTTACACCGATAAAAAATGGGGCCGCATGGAAGACTATGATATTTGCATAAATACCGACAAAATCGGAATCGACGGCGCAGTGGCGACTATCGAAGCATATTTGGAAAACCGCAGATAAATACGCAAGGCAGAGCAACGGGCGCAGGACCCGGATGCATTTGCAGGAAAGCCTGGATAATATGACAGAAAAAAGATACGCGCTTGACCTTGATCACAGCGAATGGGAAGAGTATATGAAAGCCGCCTTCGCAGAGCCGGGCTTCAGAGCCGGACAGATATGCGAATGGCTTTGGCAGAAGTATGTCTGCGAACCGTCCGAAATGACCAATCTGTCGAAAGACTTAAGAGCGGCTCTTGCCGAACGGCTGGATTTTGCCTACCCTGTCCTTCAAAGGGAGCAGCGCTCGCAGGACGGCACTAAAAAATTCCTGTGGCGGCTTCGCGACGGCGAGTCGGTGGAGTCTGTTCTCCTTAAGGATGGCAGCCGTCTCACCCTGTGCATGTCGACTCAGGTGGGCTGTCCTCTGCAGTGCTCTTTCTGCGCCACCGGACAGTCCGGCTTCGTTCGCAATCTCAGCGCCGGCGAGATAGCCGGACAGCTGCTTGCGGCAGAAAAGCATATAGGGCGTCAGGTAAACAGCGTCGTCTACATGGGGATGGGCGAACCGTTCCTTAATACCGCTTCGGTCCTGAAATCCGTGCGCATGCTGAACAGTCCTAAAATGCGCAGGCTCGGCATACGCCACATCACGGTCTCGACGTCCGGCGTTGTTCCCGGAATCGAGGAATTTGCGGCTTCCGGTCTCGGAGCAAGACTTGCCGTATCGCTCCATGCCGCGGACAGCGACTTAAGGAGCATGCTGATGCCTGTCAACCGGACATATCCGCTGGAAGAGCTGCGTTCGGCGATGCAGAAGTATCAGACGCTGACCGGCGACCGGATAACGATCGAATACGCGCTTTTCGGAGGTGTCAACGACAGCGTTGAAGCAGCCCGCGATCTGCTGCGGTATCTGAAAGGACTGCATGTATTCATCAACCTTATACCGGCAAACGAAGTAAACGGCAGATACGAAAAACCGCGCGCCGAAGCGGTGCTGCGCTTCCGCAGCGTTTTGGAGAGCGCAGGCTTTGAGTGTGAGATCCGCACCGAACGCGGCGCCGACATTGACGCTGCCTGCGGGCAGCTGCGGCGCAAAACAGAACGCGGAGAAGCGGTCTTTAAGGATAAGAACGTCTCCGATGCAGGAAACAGCTCTTCAGAATCTACTTTCAGACGTGAGAGCATAAAAATAGAGAGCGGCGGAAAAGCAAAGCAGGCAAAAAACGATACCGGATCAAAGCCTGAAAAAGTCATTAGAAAGCCGTTCCGCCCCTCCGGAGGCTTTATAGCAGAACCTTCAGGACGGGGCCGCAAAGACGATACGCGGCAGCCTTCCGGCAGGGAGGGCGGGAAGCGCGGACAAAAGCGGAATGACGGATATGACCGCGGCGGGAATATTATAAAAATACGCGGCCGCGACGAGTATTCCGGGACTGAAAAAGAAAGAGCTGCAAAGCGTACATCCCCGGCGCAGCCGTCCCGGAACGAAAAAAGCACCCCTCGCGGTGCGGAAAGAGATATGCCGCAGCGGGAAACGCAGGCGCCGCCGCGCGGCGGAAAAGCAAAACATACAGGGCATAATGCGCATTTCGGCTCAGGCAGCTGGCGTCGGGCGTCCGGCCGTCCGCCGAAAAGAAACACAGGCGAAAAAAACAGCGGAACGAGGAAAAGCAGATGACCTGGTTTATACTGATTCTGATAATTGGTACACTGGTATTCGGCATAGCATTTCCCGCGATGATACTTCTGGCGGCCTTCGTCGGTGTGTTTTTGCTCGTTTTGCTGGCTTACAAATTCATCAAAGGCGGAACGACCTATATATACACGAACCGCGGGCCGGCCGGCAGACAAGAGGACGGGAGAGAAAGCGCCGGATATGAGCGCCGCAGAATATATACGGAAGAGGGGCCTTCCGGGGGCTCCTCGGCCGAGCGCAGCCTGAACGATGCGGTCAACGTGGCGGCCAGCGAAAAGGATATCGAAGAAGCGGAGGAAGTGATCGAACTGCCCTCCTCGGCTCTGAGAAAAGACGACGACCCGGCTGACTGATCTGATTTTGGTACTGTAAAAGTTTCGATATACTAATTGATGTGCTGCGGGAAAAGGCGGTGCGCCGCAGTGCGCTCTGTTTTCGTTGTTCATGCGCGCGGTTTTTGACTTTTTATGCATCAGCGCGGCCTTCATTGATCTTTCTTTCACACTGAAAGCATACTCCGCCTTTTAGCCTGCCTCTCCTGTATATATTGCAGAAGGTATCGCTTAAACTGTGGAAATTTATGTGATTTTGTAAAATTATATATTGATTTTGAAATATTTTATATTTTTCATTTATATTATTGACATATATATATTATCGGTGCTAAATTACAAAATATCATGAGCTTTTAAGGGGGAGAGAAAATGCCTTTTTATAAGATCAAATCAAAATCGCGCTCCTGGGATGGCGAGCCTATCGGTATACTGATATTAGACGCGGCCTATCCCTGTGTCCCCGGGAATGTAGGAAACGCGACGACATACCCCTTCCCGGTGCGTTACCACGAAGTGCGCGGCGCATCTATCGACCGGCTTCTCAATCAGCGTGACCCGGCTCTGCTGGCCCCCTTCATAGAGGGCGCGCAGAAGCTCGAGGCCGAAGGGGTGCGTGCAATAACGGGAGCCTGCGGCTTCATGGCGCTTTTCCAGCAGGAGATAGCCGATGCCGTCAATATACCGGTATTTATGTCGAGCATGCTCCAGGTCCCCTTCATCGTGCGCACATTGAAGCGTGGCAAAAAGGTCGGGATAATCTCGGCAAACGCTTCCGTTATGACCGAACGCCATCTGCGCAACGTAGGCATTACCCCCGATATGCCCGTCGTCCTTTACGGGATGGAGGATAAGTATGAATTCCGCTCCTCCGTGCTTGAAGAAAAGGGAACGATGGACACGGATGTTATAGAACGCGAGATACTCGAGGTCTGCGACAAAATGCTCGCCGAAAACCCAGAGGTGGCTGCGATACAGCTCGAATGCAGCGACCTGCCGCCCTTCTCAGCGGCGGTCCACCGCCATACGGGGCTTCCGGTCTTTGACTTCATAACGATGATAAGGCATTACGAAAGCGCACTGAATCCCACGGAGTACACAGGCGGACGTTATTCAATGTAGAATCGTTTAAACGTAAATGATTCGCTTCAGGAAACTACAGACCAAAAGAGCCGGCGCGCCCGAACGGCGCGCCGGCTTTGATATTATTCTTTCTAACGGGACCTCTTCAGTACGAAGCGCGGCTTTGCCGCGGAACGCGGGAGCGTGTCCTGTTCTTTTTTCTCGATTCGCGCGTTTTCCTCGGCGCTCTTTTCAACGGCTTTTTCTTCGTCGTCCTTCGTGTAGAGGACCTGGCTCTGCTTGGAGCCGTCGCGATATACTGTTATCCCCTTGCAGCCTTCATTCCATGCCAGCATGTATGCGTCAAGCACATCTTTTACGCTGCATTCGTGGCGCAGGTTTATCGTCTTGGATACTGCAAGATCCGTGTACTTCTGGAAGCTTCCCTGCATACGCACGTGAGCTGAAGGCGCTATGTCGTGCGAGGTTACAAAGACCTTTTTCATAAGATCTTCGCTCAGCCCTTCCTTACGTGCCTCTTCATACCAGCGGTTTGTCTGCTTCATAACGACTTTTTTGCCGTCAAGCTGCGTGCGCACGCGGGTATGTTCAAGCGCGAAGAGAGGCTCAATGCCGGAGGAACATCCGGCCAGCAGCGCGATAGTACCGGTAGGCGCTATGCAGGTAAGCGTGGCATTGCGGCGCCCGAGGTGTGCAAGCGATGCCGGCACTCCTTTTTCTGCGCCCAGTTCCGCCGACGTTTCATGCGCTGTGTCCCGTATCGTCTTCATTATGCTTTCGGCAAGCGAAAGCGCTTCACCGCTGTCGTAAGGCATGCGGAGACGGAAGAGCAGATCGGCCCAGCCCATCACGCCGAGCCCGATCTTCCGTGTCAGCTGTACCGCTTCTGCGATCTCCGGCAGAGGATAATCGTTTATCTCTATTACGTCGTCAAGAAAACGTGTTGCGGTAGCGGTTACGGAGCGCAGCAGATCGTAGTCGAAACTCCCGTCCTTTTTTAACATAAGAGACAGATTTATCGAGCCGAGGTTGCAGGCCTCGTTGGGATAAAGAGGCGACTCCCCGCAGGGATTTGTCGCGGTCAGTTCCCCGAGGGCCGGCGTCGTGTTGCCGCGGTTTACCGCGTCGAGGAAGATCACTCCCGGATCTCCGGTACGCCATGCGGAATCGGCTATCTCGGCAAGCAGTTCAGCCTCGCTGCCCTGCGGATATTCCTGGGCTCTTCTCATGAAGCTGTCGGATATGCCGACTGAGATGTTGAAATTTGTTATGGTCCCGTCTTTATCCTTGCAGTGGATGAATTTTCTGATATCGGGATGATCCGCGCTCAGTATCCCCATATTCGCGCCGCGTCTCATGCCGCCCTGCTGGACTGTTTCAGTGGCCTTGTCAAAGAGTCCCATAAAAGATACCGGACCTGAGGCTCTGCCTTTTGTGCTGTTTACCTTTGCGCCCTCCTGGCGGAGCTTTGAGAAGTTAAAGCCGGTGCCGCCGCCGCTCTTGTGAATAAGCATCTGTTTGCGCAGCGCTTCGCAGATGCTTTCCATCGTATCTTCTATGCCGATCACAAAGCAGGCCGCAAGCTGTCCGTGCGGTGAGGGGCGCCCCGCGTTCATAAGCGTGGGGCTGTTCGGCATAAAAAGAAGGCCGGCCATTATCTCGTAGAACTCATCGGCCCATTTGCAGCGCAGAGGAAGAGTGCGTTCCGCGCCGGCCACGTGCGAAGCCACACGCACCAGCATCTCTTCCGGTTTCTCTACCGGGTTCCTGTTATCGTCGCGCCAAAGGTAACGGTCGCGCAGAATCTCCCTTGCGGATTGACTGAAAGCGGGTTTGATGATCATAACTGTAAAACAGACCTCCAGATAAAGCCGTTGAATATAAAAGAGCCGGTAAAACCGCACCGGGCCCATAATAGCAGTTATTTGGAGTTTTGAAAAGTAAAAAGCACTATATATATTGACAACTTATACACTAAACACTATGGGTAGTGTGTAAATAAATGTGCATAAATAGGCAGTAAGTATTATCTTTTCCACATATACTTACTGAAGAGGACGAGTATCGTATAGAGCTCAAGCCTTCCGCAGAGCATATCGAAGGTGTATACCCATTTGGCAAAGCTGCTCTGCCATGCGAAGTTGCAGACAGGGCCTACGTCGGCAAGGCCCGGACCGATATTGCCGAGCGTAGCCGCAACCGAGCTTACCGCAGTTACAGCGTCACAGCCGCAGATACTGACGGCAAGAGAGGACATGGCCCATATGATCACATATGTCGCAATGAAGCATGCGGACGACGCCACCATCGAAGGGCTGACCGTGCCTCCGCTCTGGAATATCGCCACTACAGCGTTTGGGTGTATCATTTTTTTCAGTTCCGCGACCGATTCCTTTATAACAACCTGAAAACGGACGCATTTTATTGCTCCCGCGGTCGATCCTGCGCAGCCGCCTATGAACATCAGCGCTAAAAGCACAAGCTGCGTAAAGACCGGCCATAACCCAAAGTCCGCGGTGGCAAAGCCGGTCGTGGTTATGATGCTTACCACCTGGAAGAGGGAGAAGCGAAGCGCGCTGAAAAATCCGTTGAACGTGCCGCTGTGCAGAAGGACCGCGCATACCATGAGAGAAGCCCCCAGCACAATGGCGGTGTAGAAGCGGAATTCGGAGTCTTTATAGGGCTTCAGCGTTTTTCCTCTGATCGCGGCAAGGTGCAGGTTGAAGTTGGCGCCTGATATGAACATTACTAAAGTTAGCACGTAGTCTATGTATGCGGAATCGTAAAAGGAGATGCTGGCATTGTGCGTTGAGAATCCGCCGGTGGAAACGGCGGCGAATGTATGAGCTATCGCATTGTAAAAGGTCATGCCTCCTGCCGCGAGCAGAAGCGTGCTTGCGACGGTAACTCCCATGTATACGCGCCACAGCATCATCGCCATCTCCTCGATGCGCGGAGAGGTCTTTTCAAGGCTCGGCCCCGGGCTTTCCGCCTTGAAGAGCTGCGTCATGTTCACGCCGAGCAGCGGCAGCATTGCTATCACAAGAACAACTATCCCCATGCCGCCGAGCCACTGCGTCTGCGCGCGCCACATCAGTATGCCGCGCGGCACCGGTTCTATATCGCTCAGCACGGTGGCTCCCGTCGTAGTGAAGCCGGACATCGCTTCAAAGTAAGCGTCC
>JAEEYY010000076.1 GCA_016288355.1 Synergistes sp. | reverse complement strand
TGAAGCATCAGAGCCTGCGGCACTGTAAGATATACGCAGGAGAGCATGAAGCCGCAGGAATTCATCACGATAGTAAGCAGTCCGAGCAGCATATATGTAAGTGCAAGGGAACGGTCTATGCGGTACCAGCCGCTGCCTCTCGTGTATCTGAGACATAACGACGTCAGAATAACAACCGCAAGCGCCCTGTAGCACATAACTGTGACCATGCTGACGTCATGAGAACCGATATATTTGGATATAGGGCTTGTTGCGCCCCAGATCAGGGCTGCTCCGAGCGCCATCAGGACGCCTTTGACAAAGCTGTTTTCAGCCGCGGCTATCCTTTTATTCTCTTCCTTCTTCACCCTGCCTTTCCCCCCTGCCGTGAATGCAGATCGAATTTACAGCAAATTACAGCGGTGCAGGTAACGATAACATGTTATTCTTTTTTTGTACGGGTTTTCCTGATTTAAAGCAGGTCGCTCAGCTTTTTTTTGAAAAAGAACTCGTGGACCAAATCGTTGTATTCGCTCCACATCGGCAGAGTTTTGCATGTATCTTTTCTCGGGCAGCAGTTGTTTTCATCGGAAAGACAGGCAACGGGATAGTATTCTCCTTCGGTAAGCTCCAGTATCTCGCCTATGGTATACTCTTCAGGTTTTCTGACAAGTCTGTATCCGCCGCCTTTTCCGCTTGCACCGGCGATAAGCCCTCCCGCGACAAGGTCTTTTACGATGATCTCAAGGTACTTTTTTGATATCTCTTGTCTGGCAGCTATATCTTTTAACGGGATATATCTGTCGTTTCCGTTTTCGGCCAAATCGATCATTACGCGTACAGCATAGCGTCCTCTTGTCGAAATCATATCATCGCCGCCTTTCGAACAATTGTCCGAACCTTTTATATATTATAACTATATAACGCAGATATATAAAATAAATATTTTATTTACCTATTGACATAATAGGTTAATGGAAATATAATTCGCATTGTTTGGAGATCACGGTACGAAGGAGGCGTGAATGATGTCTGGAACTGTGACATGGAAACTGAATTACGGCATGTGTTGGCGAATGCTCTCCTCCCGGGCAGGCAGTATGACCGGGGCGTTTGGCATTTCATTCGTACGCCTCGATAAAGTACGGTAATTCTGATCTGATTTATTGTATGTCATCTGCCCGGGAGCTTTGATGAAAGCCTCCGGGCTTTCTGTTTGCGAACAAAAAATAAAAACAAATAATTAAAAATCAGAAAGGGAGATCATAATATGTGCGCATACAGATTTGAAACATTGCAGCTTCATACAGGACAGGAACAGGCGGATCCGGCGACAGACGCACGCGCGGTTCCGATCTATCAGACAACTTCTTATGTTTTTCACAACAGTCAGCATGCTGCTGACCGTTTCGGCCTGAAGGATGCCGGAAATATATACGGAAGACTGACGAATTCCACTCAAGATGTACTGGAGAAAAGGATCGCCGCGCTTGAGGGCGGCAGCGCAGCTCTGGCCCTTGCTTCAGGCGCGGCGGCCGTATCCTATACGATACAGGCGCTTACCGCGGGCGGAGGTCATATCGTTTCGCAGAAGACGATATACGGCGGCACTTTTAACCTGTTGGCAAATACACTCCCGCAGTATGGGATAGAAACGACTTTCGTAAATGCCCATGATCTTTCAGAAGTTGAAGGTGCGGTAAAGGAGAACACAAAAGCGATCTACCTGGAGACACTCGGAAACCCCAACAGCGACATACCTGACATCGATAAGATAGCCGGGATCGCCCACAGGCACGGGCTGCCGCTTGTGATCGATAATACCTTCGGCACGCCGTACCTGATACGGCCTTTTGAACACGGGGCGGATATAGTAGTGCATTCCGCCACAAAATTTATCGGAGGGCACGGTACGACTCTTGGCGGCGTCATAGTTGACGGCGGTACTTTTGACTGGAATAGCGGCGGAACGTAGCCTAATATTGCCGATCCGAACCCGAGCTACCACGGTGTATCTTTCTATGAGGCAGCAGGCCCGGCCGCATTTGTTACATATGTAAGGGCGATACTCCTTCGCGATACCGGCGCCGCTATTTCGCCATTCAACGCGTTTCTGCTTCTGCAGGGAGTCGAAACACTGTCGCTGCGGCTTGACAGGCATGCAGAAAACACAAAAAAAGTAGTAGAATACTTAAGCCGTCATCCACAGGTGGAAAAGGTCAACCACCCGTCCCTGCAGGAGCATCCTGACCATGAGCTCTATAAGAAGTACTTCCCGAAAGGCGGCGCGTCGATTTTTACTTTCGATATCAGGGGCGGACAGGAGGAGGCATGGAAATTTATAGACAACCTGAAGCTCTTCTCGCTGCTGGCTAATGTCGCGGATGTAAAGAGTCTTGTGATACACCCGGCGTCTACGACGCATTCCCAGCTCACCGACGAAGAACTTCTGGATCAGGGGATAAAGCGCAATACGATCCGTCTGTCGATCGGAACCGAGCATATCGATGACATAATAGCAGATCTGGAGAATGGATTCTCCGCAATAAAATAAAAAATCAAAATATAAGAAAGAGGGTAAATTTCATGTCAAAGATCTACAGGGGAACATTGGGACTTATAGGCAATACGCCGCTGGTCGAGGTCGCAAATATTGAAAAAGAGCTCGGGCTGGAAGCAACGGTACTTGTGAAACTGGAGTACTTCAATCCGGCGGGAAGCGTCAAAGACCGTATCGCAAAAGCGATGATCGAAGACGCGGAGCAGAAGGGGCTTCTGAAAGAAGGCTCGGTCATCATAGAACCCACCAGCGGAAACACCGGTATCGGGCTTGCATCGATCGCAGCGGCAAAGGGCTACCGCATCATACTCACGATGCCCGAAACGATGAGCGTGGAACGTAGGAATATACTGAAGGCCTACGGCGCTGAGATAGTTCTTACCGAAGGCGCAAAAGGCATGAAGGGAGCGATCGCAAAGGCAGAGGAACTGGCGAAAGAGATTCCCGGCGGCTTTATCCCGGGTCAGTTCGTGAACCCCGCAAATCCCGCCGTCCATAAAGCCACGACAGGGCCGGAGATATGGAAAGACACCGACGGCAAAGTTGACGTCTTTATCGCCGGAGTCGGTACCGGCGGCACACTTACCGGTGTAGGTGAATATCTGAAAGAACAGAACCCGCAGGTCAGGGTCGTAGCTTTGGAGCCTGCCGATTCGCCGGTCCTTTCCGAGGGCAGAGCCGGAAGCCACAAGATTCAGGGAATAGGAGCCGGATTTGTACCAGCCGTGCTGAACACGAAAGTATACGACGAAATATTCAAGGCAGCAGGTGAAGACGCTTTCGCGGCAGCGAAGCTGCTTGCGAAGAAAGAGGGCATATCCGTCGGCATCTCTTCCGGCGCGGCGCTGCACGCGGCAATAGAACTTGCCAAACGTCCGGAAAATAAGGGAAAGGTTATCGTAGCGCTGCTTCCCGACAGCGGAGACAGATACTATTCGACCGCACTCTTCACCGATTAACGGATATACTGCCGCAGGTTCCCGGAAAGACAGACGCTTTTTCGGGAACCTGTTTTTATAGACGCTGTATGTTACTGTACACTTGTATGAACTTACACGATGCAGTGCCATTGCCGCCGGTTACGCTGCCCATACGACTGACGTGACTTCGCTAAATCCTGATAAGTCATGGTACAGTGCCTGTTTTTAAGCTACGATCCCATAACTTATCGGAATGAAATAAAGAAGAAAACCACTGCTTTATCACAGTGGTTTTTTCATG
>JAEEYY010000075.1 GCA_016288355.1 Synergistes sp. | reverse complement strand
GCTCCGGCCTCTCCCTTCGGCCCCTGTTCCCCCCGCGCGCCGCTGGCGCCGGTGGCTCCGCTATCGCCTTTATCTCCCTTTTCGCCCTGCGGGCCCTGGACTCCTGCCGGACCCTGCGGGCCGGTGGCTCCGGTCGCTCCGCTGTCGCCTTTATCTCCTTTGTCTCCCTGCGGGCCCTGTGCGCCTGCCGGACCCTGCGGGCCGGTGGCACCCGTGGCTCCGGTGTCGCCCTTATCACCCTTTTCTCCCTGAGGACCCTGCTCGCCTGCCGGGCCCTGCGGACCGGTCGCTCCTGTGGCTCCGGTATCGCCTTTGTCTCCCTTTTCGCCTTTCAGGTTAGCGTAAAGTTCGCTTTCGGTATCTATCGAGAAGGTTATTTTATTATTGTCGGCTATCTCCGCCTTAAGGCCGTCACCGGCTTCGAATACCGGAGCTGCTGCAGCCTTTCCCATATCAAGGCTGCCGATATCCGCGCCGCCGCTTCTGACGCCGAATGAAAGGCCTGCCCTCAGCTGCGCCACATTAACCGCGTCGGTAGCCGCGGAGCCTGCCGCCACGCCGGTGATCTGTCTGGTCACTATGTCGTCGTTGCCGACAGCTGCGGCGTTATGTGTGGATACCCAGGCGTTTCCAGTATTGTCACCTATAAGCCAGGCGTCGGCGGCGCCTCCGGCGCGGTTTGCTGCCGAGCCGCTGCCAAGCGCCACTGTGTCGGCCACGGAGGCACTTGCGCCCTTGCCGATAGCTGCGGAATTGTCTGCGCCCGTTTCCACGCTACCGCCCAGGGCTGCGAGGGAGTTCTCAGCCTCTGCTTTGGAAGAATCACCGAAGGCAGTGGAATAATCGCCTTGTGCTTCTGATTCCTTGCCCCAGGCAGTGGAATAATTACCGGCAGCGATCGTGTAATTTCCAAAAGCAGTTGAACCGTACCCTTTTGCATATGAGTAACGACCCCAGGATGTTGAAAGGTCACCATTTGCTACACTTCCTATGCCAAAAGCTGTAGAAGCTTTACCGTAGGCTTTGCCGCCACCTTCCGGTCCGCCTGTTTCCGAATAACCGCCCCAGGCTACAGAACCGGAACCATTCGCTTCTGAAGCTACACCAAACGCCGTCGAGAATTCTTCTGTTGCTCTTGTTCTATAGCCGAAAGCAGTCGAGCCATAACCGCTGGCTCTCACCTTATTGGCGTCTGTGCCATAACCCCAGGCAACAGCATACTTGCCGCTGGCTTCCGTATATCTGCCGAACGCTGTGGCACCATCGCCGCTGGCTTCTGTAAGATATCCCCAGGCCGTGCTATAATTCCCGCTTGCGGCCGTATTTGTGCCGAACGCAGTGGCATAATGACCGCTGGCCTTTGTCGAGTAACCGAATGCGGTAGAATATTTCCCCTGCTGAATCAGATCCTTGTCTTCCAAAGCATCCTGGTAAAAAATAAAACCGTCTTTTAAAGTCTTGCTTACATCTTTTGCATCCACGATCTTATATCTTATCTTGCCGCCGTCGTCATAGCTTACGATGGCCGCCTCAGTTCTATCCGTGCCGTAAAGCAGTTTTCCCGCCTTTGTGTTATAACCCCAGGCCGTGCTGTAGTCTGCGAGCGCTTTTGAGTACGCTCCCCAGGACGTGGAAAACTTGCCGGCTTCGGTCATGTACCCAAACGCCGTGGAGTAATCCCCTCCGGCTAATGTGGAACGCCCGAACGCGGTGGAAGCAAGGCCGTCCGCCATCGTCTGTCTTGACTCTGACTCAGCGCCTGAGTTATAGCCCCAGGCGGTCGAGGACCAGCCGCGGGCCGTTGTATGAACGCCAAACGCCAGGGAAGTGAAGCCGCTTGCGAGCGTGTGGCTCCCAAAAGCAGTGGAAACGTTACCCAGCGCCCGGGTACTGGAGCCGAATGCGGTAGCCATGTTCTCATCGGCTATCGTCTCGTCGCCCCACGCGGTAGCGTACCAGCCGTCGGATTTTATCGCATGTCCCCAGGCGGAAGACTTGCCGAACTCCCAGGTCTCAATAGGGGTGCTGTCGGCCCGTATTACCGCGGAGCCTGTTATCGAGCCAGCAAGCGCAGGTACTGCGTACCCGCCCGCAAGACACGCGCCCAGAAGCAACATACAAAGGATACGCGCCGCCTGATGCTTTTTATTCCATTCCACTCTGCGCATTGTCATCTTTCCCTTCCGTCATCGAATGTAAACTATATATGTATATATATAAAACACAATATTATGCCCTTATTATACTTTATTTTTTAAAGCAGTTAACTGTTAAAAACGATAAAAACGGGGAAAGATATAACTCCTTCCCCGTTCAATCAGCTTTGCCGTCTCGTGCTTCAGGCGTTTTTTTGCCTGACGCCGCAAAGGCCACAGCCGCCGTTATAATGGCGCAGCCCGCAAGCTCAAAGAGCGTAGGGGGCTGCCGCAGCACAAGCGCCGTTATGATGAGCGCAAATACCAGCTCGAGCGTGCAGATAAGGCTCACGAGCGGCGCCCCGATGTATTTCAGCGCGCTGAACATAAGCCAGAAGGCGCCGAGTCCGGAGGCGATCGCGGCATACTGCATAAGCACGAATATCAAGCCGTCGACAGCTTTCAGATCTTCCCACCCCGAAAAGATCGTCTTGGCCGCCGCTAGAATGATGCCGCCGAAAAGATGGATAAAGAAAAGCTGGAGCACAGGGTCGCTTTTGCCGTCTCTCAGCATGCGCCGCGAGATAAGAGTCTGCGCGGCAAGTGCCGCAACTGATGCCACACCCCACAGAAGCCCCGGCACAGAGACCGAAACAAGACCGCCGCCTTCCCCGGTAAAGCCGATATAAAGCCCGGCAAGCACTGCGACGCCGGCTGCGATCTCTTTTAACAAAGGAGGCTCCCCCGTTATGAAAAGCGATCCCGCCATCGTTGCAAGAGGGAATGTATAGTGCAGCATGAGCGCCTGCGGAACTGTCAGGTAAACACAGGAGATCATAAAGCCGCAGGCATTGATAACCACTGTAAGCAGACCAAGCAGCATGTACGTGTTAAGAAGCGGGCGGCTTATGCGGTACCAGTCGCGACCCCTGGTATATCTGAGCCAGGCTCCGACAAGAAGCACTACTACCAGCGCACGGTAGCACATCACAGAGACCATGCTGACGCCGTGAGAGCCGATATATTTGGATATTGGACTCGTTCCGCCCCAGAGCACTGCCGTCCCCAGC
This sequence comes from Synergistes sp., assembly GCA_016288355.1. Classification (GTDB taxonomy): domain Bacteria; phylum Synergistota; class Synergistia; order Synergistales; family Synergistaceae; genus Synergistes. The sequence goes on along the minus strand of JAEEYY010000075.1, from coordinate 360 downwards.
GCCAGAAGCACGCCGCGTGCAAAGCCGCTTTTTACACCCGTATTTTTCTTTTCTTCCACCTTCGGCACCGCCCTTTGCCGTCTGCCAGAATGACGTTTGTATTATAAATTATTTTTCGGCCATATTTAAGACCGGCGCCGGCTTTTCCGTCCCGATCCGAAGGCAGGGAAACCACCGGCTTCAGGGAACATCAACAAACAACGGCCTGCCTGTCGGAAAGTAATGCACTGCCGGCGCCATCTAAGGCCGCGGCTGCATCAGCATGCACACGCACCGCTGTTTCGGCGCGCATATGTTCGTTAGGTCTTTGAGACGGGGAGCGGACGTTGTGAATCCCGGAAGGATCGCAGCTTTGTTCTT
>JAEEYY010000074.1 GCA_016288355.1 Synergistes sp. | reverse complement strand
TTAGCAACTTTGGCTTTTTTGCCATAGAATTTGCACTGAATGGCTGCATAACCAGTGCCGTCAGCAAGAGTAGCCACAAGGTCGATTCCTGTGTCACCGGCGCTGAAATTCGGGTGTTCTTTTGCCCAGTCCGTGTACGTTTCGACCTTTGAGAAGAGGTCCTTGTAAGTCGGCTCATTCTGGAAGTAAATGCGCGTCAGGGTTTCAAAACGGGTGCCTTTATTGCGCTGATACACGCCGCCATGCAATGCGCCGCCAACAGAAGCAGCAGCCTCGATAGCGTCGAGGAGTTCGTCAAGTGCACGGGCGTTGGCTTCGATTGCAGACGAATCATCCTCGACTGCCTGCGCAGGAGTGCTTGGCATAGCGATATTATCGACAGGCGTAATCTGAGCGCCTATCTCTTGCAGCTCAACATTGTCGTCGAGTCCGTTGTTATTCATGGTCTGAACGCTCCTTCTGCGCAGTCTTTTCTTGTTGCCATTTTTCGATCAGGGGCTGGTAGTATTCCTTTTCAGCCGCTTTGCGGGCAGCGATGGCCTCTTCCAGGGTCTCAAAGGTCTCGCGGAAGACGGTTTTTCCCCTGAAAAACAGTTTAGCCTCGTAGGGCTTCTTTGGGTTGTTTGAGTGGCCGACGCCTCGCACCCCAAAAGGGCTTTTGGTCTTTTTTGAGATGATGTTGACATTGGTCCCGTCTCGAAGCGCAACGTCTCGCATTTTTTTGATTTGCTCGTGACCTTTTTCCCTCTGAAGGCAACCGCAGCTTTTAACGAGCCCCTGCCGAAGCGAATTCGATGGGAGGATGACCTCATTTCCGCAATCGCAGCGGCACTTCCACGCTGCAAATGAACTGATACGACCGGCTCGCTCGATGACGGTCAAGCGTCCGAAGCGTTGTCCCGTCAGGTCAAGAGCGTGTTTCTTTCCGTTTTCTGATCTGAGGCACCCGCATGAGTTGGTTGCTCCGCTTCTCAATTTATAGCCTGTGACGATGACTTCTTTTCCGCAGTCACAGCGGCAGAGCCAGGCGACTTCACTATGCTTACGCCCACCCTCTCCGAGGACGGTGAGATGTCCAAAACGCATCCCTGTCAGGTCAATTTTAGTCATCAAAACCGCCCCCTTTGGTAAGGAAAAGCCTCCACAAATCCGACATAACCTTATATAATTTTACCACAGCGAAGAGACAAAAAGAAAGTGAGCGCCGATTTTCAGCGCCCACTTCTTAAACTTGACGAGCCTCACAGCATGTTCGCTTACGAAGCTGACCGAAGCACCTCAAGATCCTTTGGATTCCACAATCGCGTAGAACCGTGCCCGCCACCAAGAACAGGGGGTGGAACCTCTCCCCGATCAACCAGTGTGTCCAATGTGCGCAAACTTACGCCTATCAGTTCGGCGACTTCTTTCGCATTCAGGAAATTGGAATGCCCGATACCTGATAGGTCTCCGTTCTCACCAAGGCGCAATGCCGTTTGCTGCGCCACTTTGTTCGCGATTTGCTCGATCAGCTCATCGAATGAAATTCGCGAGAGAACCGTCAACGCATTCTCCTCAGGGTTATAATCGTTGTTCATAGACCACGACCTCCTTTGTTTTTCGTCGTGGCAATAGTAACAGTTCAACTTCTGAGGATGTTGGAAACCGGTTTCTGAGTCAACGTAAAGTCCAGATGGAAGGAGAAACTAAATGGCCGAAAGGAAACTGTCTCTGGTCCAGATTTTCGACAACATTGCCCAGCTTTGCCTAATCCGCATTGAGCACAAAGACCTGAAATATGTGAACCTTGCTCTGCATATAATCAAGGATTTCCCTCATGAGTCGGTAAGTGAATTACGGTGGCTCATGAAAACAAAAAATGGCTACCGTGAAACCTTAAAGCGTTACTACCCTCGGCTTTTCCCGGGACGCGGACATAAGAGGACAAAAAACAACGGTTGTTCTGAGTGTCCTCTCATTAAAGGGTTACCGGACACCTGCCCCTTCAGCAAAGATACAAACCGCCAGCCGCCCTGTAAAAGAAACAACAAATCACAGTTGGGGGGCAATGCGCTAAACTTCAGAAATAATACCTTACAGGCAGTCACTCAACATGCAGCAGGTGTTCAAGAGATATTTGACATAATAGACCAAAAGACCAATCCTTTCCCAGAAGTTGCCGCCGAAATTATGGGCGAGCAAGTACCCAACACTCTGGGTGGCAGCTTGTCAAAGTTGTACCGGGATTGGATTGGTGCTGGAGAGAACAACATTTCAAATGATCCGAAAGTTGCAGTTCCAACGCGTGCAACAATCTTCTCCTTTTTAATCGCGTCGGGCGGATGGCGGAATAAGGATCAGACACAAAGGCTAATGACAGCCGCAGGGCTATGCTTCACGCCTCAATATTTTATGGATATTATATTTCAATATTTTCAGGACAGCAAAGCTCCCTATCTGAACATCGACATTTTTAATTATGCCCTTATCATGGTCGGAGTAGACATAACACATACATTAAGTCGTAAACAGCAAAAGTCCTACACCTCAGAAGACCAAACTCTTCTTCAGTACTTTGAGACTCTCATTGAAGAGGATAAGCAAAAACGCCGAACTAGAAATCCCAAACTAGTACCAGGGACAGCCGCTTACATTCAGGAGCAAAAGAAACTTGCCGAAGTCCAAGCTAAACTGACAGCTCTCAAGCGTGAGCGAAATAAAATACTGGCCGATCTTGAAAATACTGTGGAGGAAGTACTGCTATGTACGAAAGCAAATTGAGGCTGTCTCTAGACTATAATCAATGCAATTTTCACACTCTGACATGACGTTACCCCTGCGTAGCCATTCGTTTTTGCGGCGCTGTGTGTTTTCTCATGTACAAACACGAGACCTTAGTTCCATTTTCCTCTTCGTTCCAGTGGCGACAAGGATTTACAGATGGAACCATCTCGGAACCAATCGTCTTTGAGATACTGTGAGGACACTCACGCACATACACGGAAACCTAATGTACGGCACGGGAACCTGATGTACAGGACACGGGAACCTAAAGTTGGTTCCGGCAGAACAGCACTTAACATCCTGGAAAATCCAGAGCGTAAGTAGTGTTCTGCCGCATTGAAAAACATTATTCAAAGAAGACCATGACTTTTAGACAGCCTCGCTGCTTTTACAACACAACTTTCGGGATAGGCAGCCTATTCGTCACTGCCGTCAGAAAATCTGAATACCACTGCGTCATAGCTTTTCTCGTGTCCATAAGCTCCGCGTGGTTATACGCGGCTCGGACCTTATCGCTATCAACGTGTGACAACTGAAGTTCGACAGCAGCTGATGGCCAGCCACGCTCGTGCAGCGTCGTACTCGCCGTGGACCTGAATCCATGAGCAGTGACCGCACCGGCGACGTATCCAAGACGCCTGAATGCAGTGCGGAAGGCATCAGGACCTATGCATTTTTCTGCCCCGTAAGGAGACGGAAGTACATAGTCGCTACTACCGCAATCCCTCTTCGCCTCTGCAAGGATCTCCAGAACCTGCGTAGACAAAGGAACGATATGGGGCCTGTTCATTTTCATTCGCTCGGCAGGAATGTGCCACTCAGCACGAGTAAAGTCAAACTCCTCCCACTTCGCTTTACGGACCTCACTCGGGCGACAGAAAGTGTGGGCGCACAGGAGGAGGCCGTATTTGGTCGAACACGGAGGGAGTGCTTCGATCTTCCGCATGAGTTCACCGATCTCATCAGGATTGCGAATCGACGCGAAATGTGTTACCCTGACAGGAACCAATGCACCACGCAAATTCGGCACCACGTCCCGGTCTGTATAGCCACAGGCCACGCCAAAACGAAGAATCATGCTGACAAGACCAGCAACACGATGGGCTAGTTCGTTATGCCCTTTCGCTTCGATCTGCCTCAAAACCGCCAAGACCTGCGGGGCTGTGATTGACCTGCACTCACAGTTGCCCAACGCTGGCAGGATATAGTGATCAAGACGGCTTTGCTGGCGGTCAACGTTTTTCTTTTCCGTGTAGGGTTCACACTTGGTGCGCATCCATTCTTCAGCGACTTCTGCAAATGTAGGACCGGTGATTTGCCCCGCCGTCAACGTCTGCGCCTGTTCCAGCTTTTGAAGAAGATCATCACGCATACGCCTCGCAGCAAACGGGTTCAGGGCATTGACTTTCCCCAAGACTTTTTTATGCAGCTTGCCGTTGCACATCTTCTGAAAAAGCCAGGACTTCGATCCTGTCGGCAGCACCTCGACATAAAGATTGTCATCCGCCTTAACGGAGTAACGCTTCTTATTCGCCTTCAGTGCTGAAATTTGTTTCAT
>JAEEYY010000073.1 GCA_016288355.1 Synergistes sp. | reverse complement strand
TGGCCATAGTCGCGGCATTGGGAGCCAGTACTCTGAATCTTCTGATAGCTCTTGGTGTGTCCGGTATGGCATCATCATCCAGAGTCTCAAGGGCTGCCGTCATGTCGGTCAGAGACAAGGAATTCGTGGAATCCGCCCGCGCCGTAGGCGCCAGCGATTTCACAATACTGTTCAAGTATATACTTCCTAATGCCATGGCTCCCATACTTGTACAGTTCACTCTGTCCATAGGATCTTCGATCCTGCATGTGGCCGGACTTTCCTACATAGGTCTCGGCATCCAGCCTCCCACGCCGGAGTGGGGAGCGATACTCACTGCGGCAAAAACATATATGAGAGACGCCTGGCATATCTCGGTATTCCCCGGTCTGGTGATCCTCATTACGGTTGTCGCCTTCAATCTGTTCGGCGACGGGCTCAGAGACGCCCTCGACCCGAAGCTTAAGCGTTAAAGGAGGCAGCTATGGGAAAGATACTTGAAGTAAAAGACCTTCGCGTCGAATACCGCACTGAGGACGGGGTAGTAGAGGCCCTGAACGGTGTCAATATCTCGCTCAATGAAGGAGAGACTCTCGGGCTGGTAGGTGAGACCGGAGCCGGAAAGACTACCCTAGCAAAAAGCATCATGGGCATACTGCCTAAGCCGCCTGCGGAGATCGTTTCGGGAGAGATCATTTTCGAAGGAGAGGATCTTCTCAGATTCGACAAGAATCAGATGAGAGATATCAGAGGGAAACAGATATCGATGATATTCCAGGATCCCATGACATCTCTCAACCCCATCATGACTGTCGGTGATCAGATCGCTGAAGCCATAGAAGCGCACGAAAAGCTCTCAAAGGTCGACGCGAACAAAAGAGCATGCGAGATGCTCGAGCTCGTCGGGATCACCGCCGAGAGGGCGGGCGACTATCCACACCAGTTTTCCGGAGGCATGAAACAGAGAGTGGTCATCGCTATAGCTCTTGCCTGCAGTCCCAAGATACTTTTGGCAGACGAGCCTACGACCGCCCTTGACGTTACGATCCAGGCTCAAGTGCTGGAGATGATGTCAGATCTCAAGAAGAAGTTCAACACCTCGACTCTGCTGATCACTCACGATCTCGGAGTCGTTGCTCAGAACTGCGATCATGCATCCATAATCTATGCCGGTGACATAGTCGAGACCGGAACCGTTATGGAAGTATTCAAAGAGATGAGGCACCCCTATACCATCGGTCTGATGAATTCGATTCCCAAGATACATCTGGAAGAACACAGACTGCATCCCATCGGAGGCCTTATGCCTGATCCTATGGCACTTCCTCCCGGTTGTGCATTCAGCGATCGTTGTGAGTATGCGAATGACAGATGCCGCACCGAAAAGCCTGAGATACTGCACCTGGGTGGGGAGCATTACTGCAAGTGCTTCTTTGTGGAAGAGCAGCTTAAAGGAGGCGAGTAACGATGGAAGAAAACAAAGAACTGCTTCGCGTCGAACACCTCAAAAAATACTTCCCGACTTCACGCGGACTTCTTTATGCCGTCGATGATATCAACTTTTCGATCAACGAGGGCGAGACGCTGGGAGTCGTCGGAGAATCCGGCTGCGGAAAATCCACTCTGGGAAGAGCCATATTGAGGCTCCACGAGCCTACCGACGGCAAGGTCATATACGAGGGTGAAAACATACTGGAATATGACGCCAAGAAGATGAAGGCAATGCGCTCCAATATGCAGATCATCTTCCAGGATCCATATTCGTCACTCAATCCCAGGATGACAGTAAGCCAAGCTATCGCCGCACCTTTGCTCATCCAAGGTATATTCAAAAAGAACCAGAAGGATGAGATCCAGCAGAAGGTCAACGAAATGATGGATCTTGTAGGCCTTGCCCGTCGTTTCGCCAATTCTTATCCACATGAATTGGATGGCGGCAGAAGGCAGAGGATAGGCATAGCGAGAGCCCTGTCGCTCAATCCGAAGTTTATAGTGTGCGATGAACCTGTCTCCGCTCTGGATGTATCCATACAGGCTCAGGTCCTCAATCTTATGCAGGATCTTCAGGAGCAGTTGGGTCTCACATATCTGTTCATCACTCATAATCTGAGTGTAGTCAAACACCTTTCCAACAAGATCATGGTCATGTATTTGGGGCAGATGGTGGAATTAGCGGATCCCAGGACCCTGTTCAAGAACCCGCTCCACCCTTACACTAAGGCTCTGCTTTCCGCCATACCCACTCCCGATCCGGAGTACAGGATGGAAAGGGTGATACTCAAGGGAGAGCTTTCTTCTCCCATCAACGTTCCCGAGGGCTGCCGTTTCGCCAAAAGATGCGTATACGCCAAGCCGGAGTGCGCCGATAAAAAGGTGCAGCTGTGCGAACCAGAGCCTGGTCACTTTGTTGCCTGTCACCTCATAAGCGGTGATTTAGGTATAGATAGTTAGTCCATTTACAGAGGAGGAAGAAATGAAGAAGACTTTATCAGTGATTTTGGTCCTTCTTATGGTCATCGGTTGCTTCACTGCCTGTGGAGGCGGTGAGACCACTCCCGCGGCCAATAACAATGGAGGAGAAAGAAAGACCAAGGATGAGATCGTTTTTGCTCAGGCTACCGATATCACGACCCTGAATCCCATTATCGGTACTCAGGAAAGAGCGTTCTCGATCACCAACCACATGTACGACACCCTGTTCGTATATGACAGTGAGATGCAGATCCATAACAGCCTTTGCAAGAGCTATGAGTGGGTGGACGACACTCACCTGCATATGGACCTGGTAGAAGGCGTCAAGTTCCACAATGGCGATCCTCTTACGTCAGAAGATGTAGTGTTCATGTTCGAGTACAGACTCGAGAGAGGCGCAGCCTATAAGAACTACGTTTCCAGCTTTGAGACCGACGGCGATTACGGTGTAAACATCGTTTTCTCCACTCCCCACAAATCCCTTATTTATCAGATGACCGACCCCTGCTTCGGTATCATCCCCAAGAAGTATTTCCAGGAGAACGGCGAAGAGTACTTTGCGGCTCATCCCATCGGATCTGGCCCGTACAAGCTCAAGGATTTCGTTACCGGCGATTATTACTCTCTCGAGAGATTTGATGATTACTGGGGCGAGAAGGCCAAGACCAAGTACCTGACCATGAAGGTCGTGCCCGAAGCATCCCAGAGGACCATCATGCTGGAGACCGGCGAGATCGACGCTGCATATCAGATCAGTTACATAGACGCCGGCAAGATCAAGGACAATGAAGATCTGCAGCTGCTGACCTGCCCCTCCATGAAGATCGTCATGTTCTTCGTGAACTGCGAATCCGCCACACCGATCAACAACAAGTTGGTCCGCCAGGCTATCGAGTATGCGATGGATAAGCAGGCCATAGTTGACTCCGTACTTTACGGTTACGGCGCTCCCGCCTATGCGATCGTTCCTGACTCCGCAGTCGATTACGGTGTAGACGAAGCCAATCTCCATGAATATAATCTGGACAAAGCTAAGGCTCTCATGAAGGAAGCCGGCTGCGAGAACGGATTCGACATGGAGATCTGGTGCAACGAGGAGCAGGCGAACACTGAGCTCTGCACTGTTGTCATAGATCAGCTGGCTAAGATCAACATCAACGCTCACATGCTCGTTCAGGACGCCAACACCATCGACGCCAGAGAAGACGCCGGAGACGACTTCGGTATGGCTCTGCATTTCTTCTCTTGCAACAGCGGACACTCCGAATACACCCTCACCAATATTCTGCCCACCGGAACCATGCGCAACGACAGCAGATTCAGCAATGCTGAGTACGATGAGCTCGTTGTAAAGTGGCTGCAGACTACCGATGAAGCAGAGCATGACAGAATACTCAAGAGGATGTATGAGATCCAGAATGAGTTCACTCCTGTTATTCCCATGTACAACGAGGTCAAGGTGCTCGCCGCTTCCAAGAATCTTGAGGGCCTGCAGCTCAGCCGCATAGGCGCTCACGAGTACACCTACGCTGTAGTCTACGAGGATTAAACACCTTTCTTCATTTCCCGTTCTGCCGGGATCTCCGTTTGGCGGTCAGGTACGGAGACAGGCCCTGTCCCTATTGCGAGGCGGGGTAGGGGCCTGAAGCAGAACAGGCCGTCATGTCCGAAAGGGCTCCCTGAAAAGGGGGCCCTTGCGGTCATATGAGTGGTAGATGTAAGCGATCGTTTTTATATTGACACGTTTTAATTGCGGGAATATACTTT
>JAEEYY010000072.1 GCA_016288355.1 Synergistes sp. | reverse complement strand
TATCATCTTCCATAAATTTATAATACATCATATCAAGTTCTTCTTCATTCATATTCTCAGTTTCAACAGATATCAATGCTTTAACAAAAGTCCTATAATCTTCTTCTTGAAGAGTTGATATTAAAGTTCTCATTGCTGTTAATGTCATATCAGATTCCATCTCTTTCTTTATTAATCTATTTCTATTTTTGTTGAACGCCCCCCCAAAAATGGTGCATCGTTCAACTGTTCCAGCGCGAAGCCGGACCGTTCCATGATGCTCTGTTCTGCACAGCGTCAAGCCCTGCAAGGTGTTTCATGTGCCACAGGTACAGATGTCCAAGTTCATGCACAAAGGTGGATCTGTCCGCATCCTTGCCCAGCGTGATCCGTACCGGCGCGCCGTCGTAAGCGGGAAGAGTGATGGATCCGCGGGCCTGCTGATACAACTTATTGTTTTGTTCTTCCCGCACCTTGACAAGGTTTATTTCGGTTTTTATAATATATCTGTCAGTTCCTGTACGACCTCTCCCAGGGAATTGCACCCTGGAAAAGTCGGAGGAGCTGTTTCTTTTTATGTACTGTGAGAACTTTGTGTTTTTCTTTTCCCATTCTGATAATTGCCCGAGATCAGCATACAACAATAACTCTTCATCTCTTATCAACTCAATATATTTTTGAGTTGAACGGCCCCCAAAAATAGTGCATCGTTCAACCGCTCAGGGCAGGCCGGGAAACGAATTAACAAATTGGATCTTGATGTCAGGGAAGGAATCGACGAACTGTATCTTGAAATCGGGGAACGATTCAACGAACTTCCATTTCCCGATCCTGTCGGGGAAAGAATCGATGACCTGCACCTTCAGGTCCGGGAAGGAATTGACGACCTGCACCTTGATGTCCGGGAACGAATCGACGATCTTTACCTTTCCCGCAAGCCGAATGCCCTTATAATAGCCGTCTGAATTGATCTTAGATGCTGCGGATGCCGCAGAGACGGTCAGTGTGAAAATCAGGCAGATCAGCAGGCAAATATTCTTTTTCATGCGGACACTTCCTTTCATGTCGAACCGGCCTCCAAATACGGTGCGCCGTTCAACTATTCTGATTCTGATCCTTCTCTTTCTTTTTCCCTGTTATCCTCGAGATGAATGCGTTCACCTTCGCTTTCCAAACTTTTCGTCTCAATTCCTTTATTACCTGTTTCGAATTTATTGTCATTTTTTCAGCCTTTTCTTCATACATCTTTAAGTTGGACGGCGCTCCCAAAATGCTGCCCTTCCACTTTCATACGGTGCAAGGAGCAATTCATTTCCGAAGGATGCGAGCGCCCCTTCCCAGGATGATGCTGCTTTCAGCCGTAATATACGTCTTCTATTTCGATAATTTATAAGCCGCAATCCGTTTGGCGGCGTTGTCACGGATGTTCATGTAATAGAATGAATAATCCCCCGTGTGAAAGCTTTGGGGGCCGAAGTACTCAGTCAGGTCGGTTACAGGTTCGGCGTCTGCATTGGTAACGACCACGCCGCGTTTTACATTTACCTGTGCGTCTGCTCCGATGTCTTTGATCCCGCATTCACCTGTTTCTTCATCCATTACGAGCGACCCCAGATTCATGGAAGCGGGAGCATAGGTATCGTCGAGTTCCCAATTCAGCGGATTTATCGCGATACTGCCGTTAAGCACGACTATATTGTCTGCATCTGTATCCACGTTATACTGTCCTTCCGTGTTCCAGCTTACAATGACGCCCGTATCCGTTTCTCCGGACGCAAACTTCAGATGCGGGTTCTCGTCAAGGTCTTCCCGCGTAACGGAATAGCCGATAATATATGCCGCCACCATGCGTTTGTAGTATTCGGGGTGCCTCCTGAAATACGCCTTCAGTACAAGCTTCGCAATGGCCGCGCCCTGGCTGTGGCCTGCAATGATAAAAGGGCGGCCTCCGTTGAAGTTTTCAAAGTAGAAGTCGAGAGCCGCTGTGATATCTTTAAGCGGCGTGGATGTAAGCGCCGAATCGATACTGCCTGTTTGGATGTATGACGCTATCTCTGCCTTCATAGACGCCTGGCGGTAGTACGGTATGAAAAGGTTGGTGGAATCTTCGAACGCGCTTGCCTGCATCTGGTATGTTTCCCCGACGCCCGCTGTCATTTCCGGGTCATCAATGGCGGCATAGTCGGGATCGCCCTCGTTGGCAGCAGCATACAGCGTCGGATAGATGAAGAAAGTGTCGACATCTTTGGTGATATCAGGTATCTTGTACCAGTTCGAAGCGTCAGAATAGTCTATTTGCGTTCCTTCCGCTGCGGCTGCCTGCGCCCGGGGCACTGATACCAACAGCGCAAGAAGCAGGCACAATGCGAACAGTTTTTTCTTCATGTTTGCGTCCTCCTTTACTGGTCTTTTTAGATCGTGCCGGCCCGGGCGTCAGCAAAATAACCGCCGCCGTCAGCTTTGCATGTACACCTGATGCCGCCGCTCTGTGACTTATCCCGGTCGATGGCTTACGCACGATCTGTCCTTACCCTGTTCGACAGTATTACCCTTTTATCCGGCAGTAATCCCGGATCAAGGTTTCAGACCGACACTGGCAATAACAAAAACCGAATATAAATGCAAACTGCTTTGAATTAATTCCGATATTAATATTATATATGCAAAGCCTGTCACAGTGATATGCTTTTCATAAATATGGCATTTAACTGCGGCCGTTCTCTTGTCTGACCTTTTTGATATAAGCCGTCAGCTCGTCGGGCAGATGCCGGATAAAGGACATTTTCTCCCCGCTGCGGGGATGTCTGAAGGAAAGTTTCCATGAGTGAAGGAATACCCTTCCGGAAGCGAAAGGAGACGGTCTTGAAGGGGCGTAAAGAGTGTCGCCAACGAGCGGACAGCGGAGCGCCTGCATATGCACCCTTATCTGGTGCGTGCGGCCGCTGTGCAGCAGACAGCTGATGAGAGAACAGCCGCCGCGGCTCCAGAAGACTTTGTAGTCGGTCCGGGCTTCGCGTCCGTCTTCGACGCAGGTCATCCTGTGCCTGTTGTAAGGGTCGCGTCCTATCGGGAATTTTACGCTGCCGCATGCGTTCTTCGGCGTTCCGTAACAGAGCGCGAGATATTCTTTATAGACCCGCCGCTCTTTGAAATCCTTGAAGAGCCCTTCCTGTGCAAGTCCGTTTCGTGCCACGACCATCAGTCCGGAGGTCGTTGCGTCAAGCCTGTGGACTATGCCGGGGCGGCGCACCCCGTTCAGCATGCCTATGTCCGGATAGCGGAAAAGAAGACCGTGCACGAGCGTGCCGCTCCAGTGCCCAGGGGCCGGGTGCACGACAAGCCCCGCCGGTTTATTTATCACGATGACGTCTTTGTCCTCATAGACCGTTTCAAAGTCGATATCCTGAGGCTCGAGGTCGAGCGTTTCGGGAGGAGGTACTGTGACAGATATGATATCGCCGTCGGAGAGTTTTATCGACGGCTTTATCCTGCGCTCGGGTATGAGCCTTGTCTGTCCTTCTTTTATAAGCTTCTGGGAAAATGTGCGGCTTACGCCGAGCAGTCCTGAGAGGACATAATCAAAACGGTGCCCGCAATACTCCGCTGTTACGGCAAACTGCTGCACCGAGATACCGGAAGGAGAAGGATCCGCATTCAGATCCTTCTCCTCTTCCGGGGCAATGCTGTATATTTCGTTACTGTTTATCGAGCACATCGCGGCATCTGTCGCAGATGCCCTTTTCGGCCACTTCGGCGCGTCTCTTCCAGCAGCGCGGGCATTTCTCCGCTGCGGATCTGGAAACGCCTATTACGAGTCCTGTCGTTTCGTCGTTGTATACGACGTCGGCCTCCTTCACCTCATCGGTGACTTTGCAGCCGGATACGATCAGGATATTCTCCCATGTTACGTCGTCGATCTTGCCCTTCAGCGGCTTGTAGTAATCGTTCAGGCAGATCTGTACGTTCGCGTCGAGCGGATGCCCTATGACGCCTTTGCCGCGTGCGGCCTCAAGTCCGCGCAGCACGCCCTGACGCGCCATCATAAGCAGATCCCACTCCTCTTCGATTGCGGGATCGATGCCTTCAGCTTCGTTGGCCGGCCAGTCTGTAAGCAGAACGCTCTTCGGAAGCGTCGGATCCATCTGCAGTATCTTCTGCCATATCTCTTCAGCCGTGAATGAAAGCACGCAGGACATCATCTGGGTGACGGCCTTGAGCACATGCCACATTACCGTGCGTATCGAGCGGCGGCTGTTTGCGTGCTGCGCGTCGGCATAGAGCTTGTCTTTGCTCACGTCGATGTAGAAGGACGAAAGTTCATTGTCGCAGAACTGGTGGATAAGGGTCATCGGCTGATGGAACTCATATTCGTCAAATCCGGCCGTTACGCGCTGGCGCAGACGCTCGAGCTTGAGCATTATATATTTGTCGACCGGCTCAAGCTGGTCGTTGGGCAGTATATCTTCAGCCGGGTTGAAGCCTGCAAGGTTCGCAAGCAGGAAGCGCGCGGTGTTGCGTATCCTTCTGTATGACTCTATCAGGTTGCGGAATATCTCTTCGGAGATGCGGACGTCGCCCCTGTAGTCGGATGACGCGACCCAGAGACGCAGGATATCCGCTCCGTTTTTATCGATGATATTCTCGGGCTTCATAACATTTCCGAGAGACTTTGACATCTTCTGTCCGTCCGGCCCCATGATGAAGCCGTGCGTGAGAACGATCTTATAGGGAGCGGTGCCGCGGGTCGCCACGCTGTTTAAGAGCGACGTCTGGAACCAACCGCGGTGCTGGTCGCTGCCTTCAAGGTACATGTCGGCAGGCCATGAAAGATCCTCCCAGTTGTCAAGGACCGCAGAATGGCTGGTGCCTGAATCGAACCAGACGTCCATTATGTCGGTATCCTTGCGCAGATGCCTGCTTCCGCACTTCGGGCATACCGCGAGGTCCCCCACCAGTTCTTCCGGCGAGAGCGTCCACCAGCAGTCGCTTCCCTCTTTGCGCACACGGTCGGCTACGCGCAGCACGCGGTCTGACGTCAGTATGATCTCACCGCAGTCCTCGCAGTAGAATGCCGGGATAGGCACGCCCCATGTGCGCTGGCGGCTGATGCACCAGTCGGAGCGGTCGCGGACCATGTTTGTTATTCTTTCCTTGCCCCAGTCGGGTACCCATTTGACTTCATCTATGCATTTCAGGGCTTCGTCGCGGTAGTCTGCGACGGAGACGAACCACTGCGGCGTGGCGCGGAATATTACAGGCTTCTTGCAGCGCCAGCAGTGCGGATATGAGTGCGTGATCTTGAGGCGGCCGAGCAGGCGTTTTGACTCTCCCAGAAGCTCGAAGACTTTCTTTTCACCTTCGGCAAGGCTCATTCCGCCAAACAGCGGTGTGTCTTTGTAATAATGCCCTGTCTCATCGACGGGATTGTATATCTCGATGCCGTATTTGACGCCGGTCTCATAGTCTTCGGTACCGTGTCCCGGTGCGGTGTGGACGCAGCGGGTGAGAGCGTCTAGGGTATCGTAGTCAGTGACAACAGACCAGACGTCTGCTTTACAGATGGGATGCAGCGCCAGTGAATGTTCAAGCTTTTCTCCGC
>JAEEYY010000071.1 GCA_016288355.1 Synergistes sp. | reverse complement strand
TGCTGCCTGCGCCGCCTATGGCAATGAAGGCCGCCGAGGCGGTCATAACGGTGACCAGCAGCTTTTCGAGCCGGCCGCTCTCCCCTCCGCATTTAGCTTTGAGGCGCGGCGGAATGAAGTTCTTTGATATATTCGTCGCGATTCCGAGAATTAGGCCAGCGGCGCAGCCGATCACCGTGATCAGTATGCCACCCCAGAGCAGGCCGCCGATAAGCGGGGGAAAATTGTTTGCTATAAACCATGACAGTGCCATATCCGGAGAAACTTCGACGCCGGACGCCCGCATCGTAAGCCCGACCCAGCAGCCCAGAAGTCCCATCTGCGGCATGATTAAAGCGGAAGCAAGGGCGCCTGAACGTGCGCTTTTTATATCTTTAGCGGCCGCTATTGACTGAAGATATATCTGAGTTGTGAATACGCCTGCTATCATCGAGAGCAGATAGCCGGACTCGGGGAAAAAACCGCGTCCGAAGATGTTGAAGAAGGGGTGGAACGGCAGCTTAACAAAGGGCGCAGTACCGTTTTTCAGCGCGGCTGCCGCGGCGCATATGATAAGGACGACAAAGAGGACGGCTATTTTTGCTTTTCCGAGTGCGGCAAAGCTTTTTATGCCGCCTGTGGCTATGAAGCTCCAGATCGAAAGTGCCGCAGTCAATGCGGCCAGTGCCGCCGGTATCGGTATGATGCCGCGTATCAGAGCTATGCAGGAGAGAAACTGAGCGCATACCGATATAAATGTTCCCAGCGAGGAAGAAAGAGTGGCTGTTAGGGAGATCATCCTGCCGCAGTTTCCGTAGCTTTTTTCAAGGTAGTCGGCGACTGTCGTTATCTCGGCGGCCCGCAGCGGCTCTGCAAAGCGCAGACCGAGTATCAGGCAGCCTATGCCGCCTCCGAGAGTGAACCACCATGCCGTCATTCCGTAGCTGTAGGCCATCTGAACCGTCCCCACGGTAGAGGCACCTCCGACAAGCGCGCCGAGCAGTATGCCGGTGACCCCGGCCGCGCCGGCTTTCCGTCCGCCGAGGCTGTAATCTTTTTTATCACCGCATCTTCCGGCAGCAATACCGCCTGCTATAAATGCGGCAAGCATCGCAAATGCCGAACAATAAAAGAGAAACATTAATGTCACTTCCCGCGGACAGATGATATACTGCAATATTTTAGCGTAAATGCGGAAAGTTTGCAGACTTGTTTTTCTTTACTCTCTTTGTTATCCTTTATGCATTAGATATGCATGCTGCAACAGTGCAAAAGCTTTTCAAGGAGGCATTTATTTATGAATTTGCAGGAGATAGCGTCGCTTCTTGACGCCAAGTGTATTTCCAACGACTGCGACCTAAGCGGGATAGTGATCGACCATGCTTATGCGTGTGATCTGATGAGCGATGTGCTTGCTTTCTGTACGCCCGGCACTCTTCTTCTGACCGGACTTACCAACGTGCAGATCGTACGCACCGCCCAGATGCTCGATATACCGGCTGTGATCTTTGTCCGCGGCAAGGTGCCTCTGGAGGAGACGATCCAGCTTGCCAAAGACAACAATCTGCCGATATTGCTCACGAACCACACGCTGTTTGAAGCATGCGGCATCCTCTATGAAAACGGCATGAAGCCGATAGTCAGGGATCGGGAGATATAGAAAATGTCCGCCCCTGTCTGTCTTGAATACAGAATCGAGGGGAACGATTTCATGGTTGCCGGCGCGGCCTCCAACAACATTAAAAATACCCTTAAAATGCTTGGCGTACCCTTCGGCGTCTGCACACGTGTCGCCATAATAGCCTACGAAGCGGAGATAAACCTTGTTATACATGGCGGAGGGGGAGTTTTGAAGGCCGAGATCACAGAAGACCGGGTCAATCTGACTGCAGAAGATGAAGGTCCGGGGATCCCTGACATTTCGAAGGCAATGAAAGAGGGATTCACCACCGCAACCGAACAGGCGCGCGAGATGGGCTTCGGGGCCGGAATGGGGCTGCCCAATATAAAAAAGAACAGCGACGAATTCAATATAGAGTCAGAAGTAGGGAAAGGGACCAAACTTTACAGCACAGTATTTTTCAACAAACAATAAAAACTGAATACACGGGAGGCGACAATTATGCTTCACAGTGTAAAGATCTCCAGAGAGGCCTGTCAGGGATGCGTAAACTGCATCAAGATATGTCCTACAGAGGCAATAAGGATAGTAGACGGTGAAGTCAACATCATAAGCGAACGCTGCATAGACTGCGGCGAATGTATGCGTTCATGCGGCAGGCAGGCTCTTGGCATACAGGGCGACGACTGGAACGAAATAAAAGAAGATTCAAAATTTACGCTTATTCCCGATCCGGTCTTTTATTCCCAGTTCAGCCATTATATGGATCCTTATACGCTGGAAAGCGTTGTCGCATCTTTAGGCTTTGATATGATGACGGAAGGAATCGAAGAGGCGTTCGACCTGAGCGCTTATGCGTGCGCACAGGCGATAGCACATACACCGCGCCAGTCACTGCCGCTTATTTCCTGTTACTGTTCTTCAACGCTGCGTCTTATTCAGTCGCGTTTTCCCGAGCTTCTGCCGCGGGTCGTCAACATATGTTCTCCCATTGAGATAGCAGCCGACCTGCAGCGCATGAGGACTGACAACAGCAGTCAGATGGTCCTGCTTTCTCCGTGTCCTGCAAAGATCACTATGGTAAAGGATCCGCAGGGACGGGAACGCTCCCCCATAGACAAAGCGGTAGAACTGCGCCGCGTTGCGCGCAGCATAATGGCAAGCGGCGCTTCGCCTGCTGCTGAGTCCCCGAAGAAGAAGCGCTCGAACCGCTGGCTCCACTGGGCCAGGCGCGGCGGAGAGGCGCGTCATATACAGGCTTTTTCAGACAGAAAACTGACAGTACTTGCGGTATCCGGACTCAGAAATACCACCGATGTCCTGCAGGAGCTTGAGCTGGGCAGGCTTCGCAATGTGGACTTCATCGAGTGCAGGACCTGTGATACAGGCTGCGTCGGCGGCACCGCCACCGCGGATTCGCGCTTTCTTGCAAACCTCAGGATAAACAGCATAAATGTTGACTGGAACATAACAGAAAGCGATATACAGCGCGCAGAAAGGCTGTATGCGATGGATTGCTGGGCTATCGAAAAAGAATATACGCCGCGTCCGCATCTGCCTCTTTCCGATAATATCGCAGAAGCAATGGCCAAGCTGCAGCAGATGAAAGAGATCTATTCATGCCTGCCTCATATCGACTGCGGCTCCTGCGGCCGTCCTTCCTGCCAGGCAATGGCGGAGGAGATCGTGCGCGGGCACGGCGCTGTCACAGACTGTATCTTCAAACTGCGCGAAGGAATAGCGACGCTTGCCAACAAGATCGCCGTTATGTCGGAGTCTCAGCCTCAGACGCTGAAGAAAAGGAGCGAAACAAATTGACGATAGGTGAGATCTGCGGACTTTTAGGCGGAGAGGTGCAGTGTGCGGGAGACCCGGGGCGCGAGATCACCGGAGCCATCGCCGGAGACCTTTTGAGCTTTATAATGGGCGCCGCAAAAGAGGGTTCTCTCTGGATAACGATACAGGCGCACCTGAACGTTGCGGCTGTGGCAGTACTCAAAGACCTGCCTCTTATTATAATCGCGTCGGGACGCAGAGCGCCGGACGATCTGGCTGAGCGCTGCCGGACGGAGAATATAGCTGTCCTGAGCGTACCCCAGAGCATGTATGAGGTATGCGCCGAACTGGCGCGCCGCGGGCTGGATGGATAAAGCAGAACTCAAACCCTTTTGGGTCGACCTTCACGTCCATACGCTTTTGTCGCCGTGCGGCGAGCTGGAGATGGGCGCTCCCGAGATAGCGGAAAAAGCGCGTGAAGCGGGGATAGATATAATAGGCATAGCGGACCATAACACCTGCGAAAATTTTCCGGGTGTAAGCGGGGCGGCCGCCGGCAGCCCTGTGGTCCTTCCGTGCATTGAGACACAGAGCGCAGAGGATGTGCATATCCTCTGCGTTTTTCCGTTCTATGAGACCGCTCTTGAATACAAGGAATGGCTTTGGAAGCGGATAAGGCCGATAGCGAACGACGTGGATACGTTCGGATATCAGATCGTCGTGGACGCAGAAAACAATATCGTTAAGGAAGAAGAGACATTGCTGATACAGGGAGCGGGTTATGAAGTGGATCAGATCGTGGCCAAAGTGCAGGAGGCAGGCGGGCTTGCGATACTGGCTCATGTTGACCGCCCCGCTTTTTCATATCCGGCTGCGCTCGGTCCTATGGCCGCGGATTATCCGGCCGACGCTTTTGAGCTATCATGCCGCTTAAACAGCGAGGAAGCCGGGAAGTGGCGCGATATGTATCCCGCACCTCGCGCGTTTATCCGTTCCTCTGATTCCCACTCTCTTGCTACGCTCTCCCGTGCGAACTGCACCAGGATGATGCTGAAGGAACCGACCTTCGAAGAGATAAGAAAAGCCCTGCGCGGCGAGGACGGAAGACGCATTTCCTGGCCGTGGGGCTGACGCAGCATGACAAGAAAAGAAATATCTGTATATAAATGCTCTTCATGCGGATATAAGAGCATGTCCATGATAGGGCGCTGCCCCGGGTGCGGAGAGTGGGGGACCATGGAAGAGGAGATTACCGCGCAGCGCAGCTTAAGCGGCGCTGCTGTCCCCGTTAAAAGCGCCGTGCCGATATCGGGACTGGAAGCCGAGGAACAGGAAAGAGTCTCGTCAGGCATAGAAGAACTTGACCGGGTCCTCGGCGGCGGCTGGGTAATGGGCGGAGTCACGCTTTTGGGCGGAGAACCGGGAGTCGGCAAATCCACTCTGCTTCTTCAGGTATGTGCTGAGATGGCAAAGCGCGGCAGCCGCGTCCTCTATATATCGGGCGAAGAATCGTCCGGACAGCTTGCTCTGCGCGGGCGCCGGCTCGGTCTGATGACTCAGGGGCTCGACCTTCTCTGCGAAAGCGACCTGCAGTCTTCGCTTGCCGCAGCTGAGGAGCATAAATACGGGTTTGTTGTTATCGACAGCGTTCAGGCTTTCCGTGCCGACAGCGAAAGCGGCTGGGCAGGCTCCCCGAGCCAGGTCAAAGCAGTGGCGCTGATGGCGGCGGAGACCGCCAAGCGCTGCGGAATACCTATGGTACTTGTCGGTCATATCACAAAACAGGGACAGATAGCAGGTCCGAAGCTGCTTGAGCATATGGTGGACACGGTCCTGCTTTTTTCAGGCGAGCAGAATTCGCCGAACCGCCTCCTGCGCGCCGAAAAAAACCGCTACGGCAGCACAGAGGAGCTCGGTATATTTGAAATGTCCGAACGCGGCCTTGCCGCGGTCAGCGATCCTAGCCGTCTCTACTGGAACGGCACCGACCTCGGGAGCTCCGGCGTGGCTGTAGCCGCCGTGCTTGAAGGCTCGCGTGTCCTTGCAGCCGAGATACAGGCGCTTGCATGCGCCACTCCGTTCCCGTATCCGAAGCGCACCGCACGCGGCATAGACGTTAGCCGCCTTCAGCTTCTGCTGGCGGTACTCGAACGCCGCTGCGGCATATCATCCCGTTCAAATGATATTTATCTTAATGTTGCGGGGGGGCTCTCGCTCAAGGATCCCGCCGCCGATCTGGGGATATGTGCCTCACTTGCGTCTGCTGCGACTGATATAGAGCTTCCTTCAGACGTCTGCTTCATAGGCGAAGTGGGGCTTGCCGGCGAAGTCCGTCCCGCGGGACGAACGGCAATGAGAGTGAAGGAAGCGGCCAGGCTCGGATTCAAGCGGGTGGTCATAAGCCGCCGTACCCCTAAGGAAAGTTATCCGATAGAGGTGCTCAGGATCTCTGCGCTGAAGGAGATATTGGATCTCTTTCTCAGACGTTAAAGGCTGCTGTCTCTCTCAGACGAAAGATACGCTGTTTGACTGTAACAGCAAAGGCCGCGCCGAAAGCCGCGGCCTTTGCTGTTGGTTTGACTGCAAAACACTCGGCAGGCCGTTACAGGCTTTCCATGAACTCCTTCATTCTTGTCATGCCCTCTTTTATCGTCTCCATCGAGCATGCGTAGGAAAAGCGCAGAAAGCCGGGCGCGAAGAAAGCTGTCCCCGGGACGGCCGCAACGTATTTGCTCTCAAGAAGCCTCGCGCAGAATTCCATATCGTCCGGTATCGGACAGTTCCGTATATCCGGGAATACATAGAAAGCGCCTTCCGGTTCTTTTACCCTTATATAAGGCATATCGCGCAGCATCTCCACCATGACGCTGCGGCGCTTTGCGAATTCGCGGCGCATCATCTCCACGTCATCTTCTGCTCCTCTGAGCGCGCCCAGCGCCGCCCACTGAGCAATGGAGCAGGGATTTGAAGTGAGGTGCGTCTGAAGAGTGTTGATCTTTGCCATAAGCTCTTTGGGCCCGAGAGCGTATCCTATCCTCCAGCCTGTCATCGCGTAGGCTTTGCTTGCGCCGTTTATAAGCAGCACTCTGTCTTTAACTTCCGGCGCCGCGTTAAGTATATTTACATGCTTTGCCGGCTCATAGGCGAGCCTTTCATATATTTCGTCAAAGATTATCCAGAGGTCGTGTTCTTTCGCAACATCGGCGATCATTCTGAGCGTTTCAGCCGGGTAGATAGCCCCGGTGGGGTTTGACGGGGAGTTGATGATAATGCCGGCGGTCTTTTTCCCTATAGCCTCTTCAAGCTTCTCCCTCAGCGGCAAAAGATCCGTGGAGATAGTGTCTACCACCTTTTCTTTGCCTCCTGCCATATGTATCTGCTCGACATAGCTGACCCATGCCGGAGCAAAGAGGATAACTTCGTCGCCTTCGTCAGCGAGCGCCTGCAGCGCCTCGTAGAGAAGAGGCTTTGCGCCGGGCGCGACGGTAACCTGGTTCGGGGCGTAGTCGAGACCGAAGCGCTCTTTATAGTATCTGCAGACCTCGGAACGCAGCTCCGCTATGCCGGAAGTGGGCGTGTAATGCGATTCGCCGCGCCTGATGGCTTCTATTGCGGCAGTATTGGCCGCTTCCGGAGATTTGAAATCCGGCTCCCCGGCGCTGAAGGAGAGCACAGGCTTTCCCTCGGCCTTCATCGCTTTGGCTTTATCCGAAATGCTAAGAGTCGCGGATGGCTTGATGTTCATTATCCTTTTTGAAAAGTTCATATCTATACCTCCGTTTTATTCTCAGATATTCCGTATCGACTTATAAAATGTAAGGATATTATAATATAAGGTCTTTGTTTTTGTAAAACCGCTGCATCTGAATAAACGGATAAAAAAACAGTGTTTTGCTGATATGGCAAAGCTTGATCGAATCAAACATGCCGGTGGTTCTTTAGAATGTAGTTGACGTTTATAATGACTTACATATAATTGTTCAAAATATCGGCAGCCCCTGAAAATAAGACGCCGGGAAAACGGTGTTTATCTTACGGGCAGTTATCTGTTATGAAAAACGGCGGTTTCCCGCGATAAAACTCGTTTTCTGCGGTATTTGCATATTTGAGCTAATGTGAATAGCGTGATAAAATAACAGTATAAGTTAATTATCACCAAGAATGGAGGAGTTGCTATGGAAGTACGTTTTCTTACGCGCAATGTTGAACTCCCCGGTGACATTAAGGAGTACATGGAGAAAAAACTCTTCAAGATCGAGAAGTTTTTTGACCGTATCCTTGACACCCAGGTTGCGCTTAATTATAAGAGAGGCATGAACGTAGTTGAAATAACGTCCAATGTGAACGGCGTTGTTATGCGCGGAGAAGATTACGCTCCCGACCTTCGCAAGGCATTTGACAAGGCCCTGAAAAATATAGAGCGGCAGGTAAAGAAGCATAAAAGCTATCTTACAGACAAAGCCCGCATGAAGGTACAGGACGTCTCCTTCGATATCGATGCTGACGTATTCCCGCCGCAGGCTGAAAAGGAAGAAACGAAGCACGACATCGTAAAGACGAAGAGGTTCACGGTCGACGTCATGACGCCCTCTGAGGCGACCATGCAGATGGAGCTGCTCGGTCATTCATTCTTTATCTTCAGGAATGATGAGACCGGAGATATTAACGTCGTCTACCGCAGGGAAGAGGGCGGCTTCGGTCTTCTTGAGCCCAAATAGGACAGTTTCCCGCCTGGATTTATACCAGATGCAAAAAGGGGCCCCCGCAAGGGGGCTTTTTTGTGCTGCAGGCATTTCTCAGCTGCGATATTCCCTCTTGACCCTGAGGCGCTCAGGCTGTAATTTTAACTGAAGATCCATCGTTTGAAGGACGTGTTGCTATGGCAGGCAAAATTACCGAAGCGCTCAACCCGCGGCAGCTCGAGGCCGTAAAGTACTGTGACGGCCCGCAGGTGGTCCTTGCCGGCGCAGGCAGCGGAAAGACCAGGGTGCTGACTGCAAAGATCGCCTATCTGATAGAAGAAAAGCACATCAGGCCGTGGCGGATACTCGCGCTTACGTTTACCAACAAGGCCGCCAGGGAAATGAAAGAACGCGCCGCTGCGATGCTGGACGGTGAACTGAACGGGCTTGAGATATCCACCTTTCACGCGTACGGACTGCGCTTCCTTCACCGTTACGGCGACGCGCTGCGTAAGACCGGACTGACGCCTCCATTTGTAGTTTTTGACCGGACGGACGCCAAAAACGTGATAAAGCGCGCGATGGCAGAGCTCAACATCAACCCGAAGCTCCTTGAGACCGCGGACGCTGTCGATATGATCTCAGAGGCCAAGACAAAGGCAAACCCGGTGACTCGCGAGCCGAAGATATCCGGCCGCTGGCGTCCGCTCTACGATGAATATCAGAAGCACCTTGCCGCGCAGCACGCGCTTGATTTTGACGATCTTATGGTGCTGCCTCTGCATATACTCGCGACGAACCGCGAGGTGCTTGAAGCGGAGCGCGCGCGCCTTGACTGGGTGCTCGTCGATGAATATCAGGATGTTAACCAGCCGCAGTATCTTTTGCTGCGCTGCCTTACAGACGGCGGACGAAGGATTATGGTCGTGGGCGACCCGGACCAGTCCATCTACGGCTGGCGCGGTGCGGATATGTCGATGATATTGAATTTCCAGCGCGATTTCAGCGGCGCAAGGATGACTATACTGGATCAGAACTACCGCTCCACCGGAAACATCCTTGAAGGCGCAAACGGTGTGATACGGAACAACGACGACAGACATCCGAAGGATCTGTGGACAGCATCGGAGCGCGGATGTCCGATATATATCCACAGGCATCAGACAGACAGAGAGGAAGCGGAATGGGTCGCAAAAAAGATCGAAGCGCTTCATGACGACGGCTATGCCTACAGAGAAATGTCGGTCCTTTACCGCGTCAACGCGCTGAGCCGCGGGCTTGAACAGGCACTGCTTGAACGCTCACTGCCGTACCGCGTGATACGCGGCGTTGCCTTCTATGAGCGCGCCGAAGTAAAGGACGTCCTCTCGATGCTGCGCCTTGCGGTCGACCCGCATGATGAGCTGTCGCTTGCGCGTATCGCAAACATTCCTGCTCGTGGCCTCGGCAAAAAGAGCGCGGAAAAGCTGGGTGAAGCGATAGCCGGCATGAAAGAGGAAGAGGCCGCTGATATCTGGCGCCGAATACAGGAAGACGGCGGCGGGCTGAAGGGTAAAGCGGGCAGCGGCGCAAAGGCGCTGGCGTCGGATATGCTCGCCATTCTCGCAAACGCTGGCGATATCTCGGATGCGGTACACACGATACTTGATGCGAACGGCTACAGGGATCATCTGTCGGGCGCATATCCCGACGACTGGGAAGATCGCGAAGGCAACGTACTTGAGATCCTCTCGATAGTGCCGGAAGGAGACGACGTGGTCCAGGCGCTGACGGAGATCCCCCTCGTGACGGATCAGGATTCCGCACTTGAGGGCGAAGACGCGGTCAATCTGCTGACGCTGCATGCCGCTAAGGGGCTGGAATTCCCTGTCGTCTTCATGACGGGGCTTGAGGAGGGGATCTTTCCCAACGCGCGCTGTGTGGAGGAGGAGAGCGGCATATCCGAAGAGCGCCGCCTCTGCTATGTCGGTATGACGCGGGCGAGAGAACGCCTTTTTATCAGCTGTGCGTCGAGCCGCCTGCTTTTTGGAAGCATACAGCGAAATCCGATGTCGCGCTTCATCGGCGAGATCCCGCGCGACGTGACGCTGTTCAAAGATGATTCGCAGGGAGGTGCCTATCATGCCGATAGTAGGTTTGACAGGAGACGTTGGCGCTGGTAAAAGCACGCTCTGCAGCGAGCTTGCGGCCTGCGGCGCTTATATAATAGACGCAGACCGCGTGGCCCGCGCGCTGTGGGACGACCCGGATATCAGACGTGAAGCTGAAGAGCGATGGGGCAAAGGTTTTTTAGACGCGCCGCGCAAAGAGATGTATGCAAGGATAGCTGCAAAGATATTCGGAGACGACGAAGAATACGCATTTGCGTCGAAGCTGCTCCATAATAAAACCAAAGAGAATATCGTTACGATGGCAGAGAAGGCCGGCGGTACGGTGGTAGTAGAGGTTCCGCTGCTGTACGAGGGCGGCTACGAGAAGCTCGTGGACTTCGTTGTATACGCCGCCTGCGGATTTGACGAACGCGTCGGCAGGAACGCGAAGCGAAGCTGGGACGCTGAAGAGATAAAACGCCGGGAGGCTCACCTGCTGCCTCGTGAAGAGAAGATGGCACGCGCCGACCTGGTGCTGGTGAATGACGGAAGCGAGGAAGATTGGCGAAAGAAAGCGCGTGATCTCTGGATGAGGATCACCGAGTGCGGCTCTGATAAAACCGCGGCATCCTGCCGATAATCGTTCGCGGGCAGGCTGCGTCCCGTTTGTGCCTGTTTCAGGTAACGCTCCGAAACGCCGCGGCCTGTATTATTTGCCGGGCCTGTGAGATCAAGATATGAAAGGGTGTTTGCTTTGCAGAAGACGTGCCTTCCGCATGTCACGATAGAATGCAAAGGAGAAAAAGCGCAGAGCTCAGCGCTTTTTGTTCTTGGAGGAAGGGAGCCTGACGCCGCATGGTTTGCCGAAGCGGCGGCAGGGCGCGAGATATGGGCCGCTGACCGGGGCGTTGAGGTATGCCGCAAAGCCGGCGTGCTCCCGGATATGCTTGTCGGAGACTGTGACAGCGCGTCGCGCGAAAGCTGGGAGTGGGCTGCGGAACATATGGTGCCGTGCGAGAGATTTCAGAGCGATAAAGACCTTACGGACTTCCAGCTGGCTGTAAATATATTCTGCGAAAGAAACAGAAACGCCGCAAAAAGCATTATTCTGACGGGCGCCTGGGGCGGCAGGTTTGACCATTTGTGGAGCATAGTTATATCGTTCATGAACTTCCCGGCGCCGCACGTTCCGTTCTGCATCGCGGACGAACGCGAAGGTCTTGTGCTGCTTTCCGGACCGGAAGAGATGACCTTTTCCTTTGACGGAAAGCCGAAGGCCCTTTCGCTGATATCCTTTTCGGAAAAGTGCTGCGGAGTCTCCATTAATGGAGTGCGCTGGCCGCTGGAAGGTGCGGAACTGTCCCGTGATTTTCCATATGCGGTAAGCAACCGCCCCTCCGACAGCAGCTGCGTGTCGGTATCCTGCGAAAGCGGATGCCTCGGCTTCTGCTGGGTCTGGAATGAATGATTCCGTTGTGGGGCAAAGGCCTTTCGTCGTGTTAAAATATCCATACTTGAACCATATTAGAACAGGGATGTGTTTCGATGCTGACTAATCTCTTTTCGCAGGCCGGTCTGGCAAACCTTCTTTTGAGCCTTCCCGCCGTGCTTTGGGCGATAACTTTTCATGAATACTGTCACGGTCTGGCTGCGAAGATGCTCGGAGATCCCACCGCCGAACGGGAGGGACGCCTTTCCCTCAATCCGCTTGCGCATCTTGATCCGGTGGGTGCCTTATGCCTGCTTTTGTTCCGTTTCGGCTGGGCAAGGCCGGTTCCGATAGATACGAGGTATTTTAAAAATCCCCGTCGTGATATAGTGATAGTGAGTCTTGCCGGCGCTGCCGGCAACCTTCTTACCGCTTTTGTCTGCGCAAGGCTCGTCAACTTTTTCCCTGCGCTTTTCAGGACCTGGGGCGCGCAGCAGTTCATACTGCTTATGATAATGATAAATCTGGGGCTGGCTGCCTTTAATCTGGTGCCGATACCGCCGCTTGACGGCTCCCGTATCCTCTATGTTCTTCTGCCCCCGTCTTGCATGAAATACTACTTTTGGCTTGAACGTTACGGAATGGCTGTAATACTCGTGCTCCTGATTATCGGTGTCTTCCCTTATATCATGCAGCCGATACTGCAGCTGCTTTTCAGGCTGCTTATGATCTAGGCGAATACGATGAAAAAAGTGCTTATTACAAATGACGACGGAATTTACTCAGAAGGGATACGCGTCCTTGCTTCTGCTTTCGGCAGGGAAGGCTACGACGTCCTCGTTGTGGCTCCCGACCGTGAACGCAGCGCCTCCGGACATTCGATGACGATGGACAGGCCGCTGCAGATTAACAGGGTCG
>JAEEYY010000070.1 GCA_016288355.1 Synergistes sp. | reverse complement strand
GCGGTTATGATCGTCGCTCTGTCAACCCCAAGGCAGGAAGCGCCGAGAATCAGGAAGATAAAGAGCGCGACATAACGGATAAAGCTGCTGAGCAGGCGGCAGACCGTTTTGCCTTTTGTTCCCGCGAACATGGAAATCCCCTTGAGGAGCATCTGAACAACAATGACGCCGAGCAGGATCTCCGCCGCCAGGTCCACAATTGCCGCCAGGGCAAACAGATTCAGCCCCCGGCTCCAGTTCCCTGCTGCGATGTGGTAATAGACCGTGTCCCTGGCATAATCATTCCCGAGAGAGGGGAGCGGAATCCGCTCCAACAGGAACAGGACGGCGATCAGTTCGATCGCATAGAGACCTTTTTTCCCGGGAGAAAGTGCAGACCAGGAGGCAGCCATTTTCTTCCGAAGGCTTTTCAGACCGAAAATACTGTTCTGCCCGGGTTCGGCGCTGTGCTTCTCTCCGGTGTCTCTGTCGGTCCGAATGCCGATGTGTTTATTCTCATTCCAGAATTCTTCCGTGTAGTCGCTCAGGCAGATCTTATGCAAAACGGAGTACATCACGAGGAAGGCAATACACGAGAGAACAATCGAAAAGATCCCGTAATCCTTCGCATCCAGGCTCTCGACATAAAAGGCAATCTGACTCTTCGCGCTTTCCGCGCCCTCCAAAATCTGCCCCCCCAGGATGGAAGAGGCAATATAAAAGTTCCCCTCGTCCGTCCTCAGTTCCCGCATCAGTGCGTCGCTGAGCTCTAACTCGTCTATCCCGAGATCCTTTACATTCGTTCCGATCAGTTTTCTGTCGCCGGAGGCAAGAACAAGGCCGCTCTCAAAGTCTGAGATCCAGAGTTTCGTGTCTGATGTTGTCATATCGGCGAGGATCCTGTTGATCTCCTCCCCGACATCATGTTGGAGCATGGAGGGATCCAGTGCGATGATCATGACGCCGTATTTCCCGTCCTCCGCTGGATCATTGATCCTTATGCCCAGTCTCACTTCGTTCAGACCCGTCTCCTCATCCGTTTCCGCCTCGCGGAAAAGACTCGGGGCACCCTTCAGAATGCGTCTGAATTCCCAGGTCGCGGAATGCGGATCGCGGCCGAGCTCAAGGTCAATATAATCCCCGCTGCAGGCGGTCTCTTTTCCCTGTGCGTCATACAGGGTGATGGAGGAGGCGCCGATCCTGTCACACAAGGAGCGAAGTGTATCGCCGCTGCGCATCTCCGGCCGGTCATTGAGGATTTCGGCAATGATATTGCCGAAGGACAGGTAAACGCTCTCGACAACCTGTGCATCCCGGGCGTTTCGTTCGTCATGTATCTCAATGTTTTTCTCCACAGCAGCCAGGACATCACGGCTTCTGACCGAGAAATCATACAGGTTGTTCAGAGACTGATCCAGCCATCCGCTGAACGCGATCGTGATGACTCCGATCACTCCGCAGAGCGTGGCAAACCGACGGATATTGCCGGGCCGGTACATCTCCTCCATATTCTGTGATAAGGCGTTTTTCCTGACATAGCTGCAGAGAGAGGACCCGGATACGACAAACCCGTACAGGAGCAGGATCATCAGCGCCATCGTATAGGTGGACTGGCTGATGGATTTGATAATAAGGTTTTCTTTCGGAATCAGCATGACAAGATACCCGTCCGTCTCCGGAACCTTGCTCACAGAGCACCTGTATGCGGTCCTCCCCAGAGTCACGGTGGGCTTCTTCGTTTCTCCGTTTTGAATGGCTTCCCATGTCAGGCCTGCCTTGTACAGGTCGGTATCGTCTGATATCAGATCGTTTTTGAATACGACATGGTACCCGCTCCCCGAAGCGGGATCTTCTCTGACTAGCAGCGCATAGCCGCCGCATACGGCTTCCGCTCTCAGCATAATCCCCTGGAAATTGACGTATTGTTCCACAAGAGCGGTCCTGTCGGCAGCCTTGTCGTTCGCCTCCGGGACTTCCTGCTCTGCGCAGGCATAGAGATCGGCGCTTACGCGATAAATCTCTTCGATTCTCTCGTCAGCTTCCATCCAGGCGAACCCGATGTCTTCGGCCGCATTGCGGATCGCCTCTGTCCTCAGGGCTTCCTTCTTCGGCATGCTGAGCCTGAACATTGCAGTATTCTGAATCACCAGAATCACAACGAAAGCAGCGATCATCAGAATGGTCAGGAAAAGTGTAAACAGAATCTTTCGTTTAGGGTGCTTCACGGGGGTACTATTCGTTCTCATCATTCAAGTATCATGCCGCCGGTGCGGCAGCTTTCGGTATTTTTCGCAGCGGCGTCTTCCCGGGAGAAGACGCCGCTGCAAAATCTCTGCTTGCTGAGTTTAAGAATCTTTTGTCCCGAGCATATTGCGGGATACATGCATATTAAGAGCTGCGCACACCAGCGCAGTCACAGAGATCCATAACACGATCAGATCCCTGAGCAGGTTCTTCTTTTCCATCGTTGCTCTCCTCAGTACATGCCTCACGCCTGCTCTTTATCTGCGAGCTGATTCAGTGAACCGTTCAAACTGAGGGCGGCGCAGATCAGGGCGGCCAGGGACAGCCACAGTACGATCAATTCCTTGCTGAAGACTTTTTTCATAACTAAGTATTCTCCTTTTTTTCAACAGCCTGATCTGTGCTCTCCAGCTGCAGGGTGAACCTGT
The DNA here is from genome assembly GCA_016288355.1 of Synergistes sp. Classification (GTDB taxonomy): domain Bacteria; phylum Synergistota; class Synergistia; order Synergistales; family Synergistaceae; genus Synergistes. The sequence goes on along the minus strand of JAEEYY010000070.1, from coordinate 643 downwards.
CAGACTTTGGTATGGCCAGACTGTCAGTTTTCCAGATTTTTTCTTCTTTGATCATGGTCAGTTCGATTGTCCCGACCATCATGTCCACATAGTTGAAACCGAAAATCGCTTGGGAAGTCTCGGAGCCTTTCCTAAGTATTATAACGATAAAAATCATATAAAATCAATAAAAATTCGATCGCCGTCTATCAAAACTCTGCACGGACTCTCCCGACTCAGTAGCTTTTCTCTTTCGAGTGGATCAGGGCGGTGATCATCTCGTTGAGCGGGGCGGACTTCCCGACCTTTGCAGCCTCGGACACGATGGCGCCGTTGATGCGGTCGACTTCGGTGCGGCGTTTGTGGTTCACATCCGCCAGCATGGAGCAGATGTTTCCGCCGGTGATGAGCGCGATGTCGATCACATGAGCAAACGCGGCATCGAAGTCAAAGTCCATCCCGACTGCGTTCGCGACCTCCACCGCTTCCCGGACCAACATGGAAGAGACAGCGTTGGAGAAGGGATTGTTCGCGATGGACTGGTTGGTCTCTCCGGTGAGGGCGCAGATGGCGTTGATGCCGACGTTGACAAAGAGCTTGCTCCAGAGCAGTTCTTTGACATCCGGGACCAGCTCCACCTGGGGCACGCCGCATTCGGACATGG
>JAEEYY010000069.1 GCA_016288355.1 Synergistes sp. | reverse complement strand
TTTCGGCTGGGCAAGGCCGGTTCCGATAGATACGAGGTATTTTAAAAATCCCCGGCGCGACATAGTGATAGTGAGCCTTGCCGGCGCTGCCGGCAACCTTCTTACCGCTTTTGTCTGCGCAAGGCTCGTCAACTTTTTCCCCGTGCTTTTCAGGACCTGGGGCGCACAGCAGTTCATACTGCTTATGATAATGATAAATCTGGGGCTGGCTGCCTTTAATCTGGTGCCGATACCGCCGCTTGACGGTTCGCGGATCCTGTACGTACTTCTTCCGCCTTCATGCATGAAATACTACTTCTGGCTTGAACGTTACGGGATGGCTGTAATACTGGTGCTTCTGGTTATCGGTGTCTTCCCTTATATCATGCAGCCGATACTGCAGCTGCTTTTCAGGCTGCTTATGATCTAGGCGAATACAATGAAAAAAGTGCTTATTACAAATGACGACGGAATTTACTCAGAAGGGATACGCGTCCTTGCCGCTGCTTTCGGCAGGGAAGGCTACGACGTCCTCGTAGTGGCTCCAGACCGTGAACGCAGCGCCTCCGGACATTCGATGACGATGGACAGGCCGCTGCAGATAAACAGGGTCGACAGCTATTTCTATGGCAAAGGTCTTCCGGCCTATTCCTGCGACGGGACTCCCACAGACTGCGTGATAATGGGAGTTGAGGTGCTGCATTTTGTCCCGGACCTGCTTCTTTCCGGCATCAACTGCGGCCCCAACCTCGGAGACGACTTCACATACTCCGGCACCGTCTGCGCCGCGCTTGAGGGGCTTATATACGGCTATCCGTCAATGGCTGTATCGCTGCTCTGCGGATCGCGCACGGCGAAAAAGCATTATGCCACAGCTGCGGCGGCAGCGCTCAGGACGGCGGACTGGCTGAAAAAAAATCCGATGCCGCCGGACGTTATGTATAACGTCAACGTGCCGAACCTTGCCGTAAGCGAGCTCGCCGGAGTCCGTGTCACACGGAAGGGGACGCGCCGCTACCACGACAAGATCACTATCGTGAAAACGCCGGCCGGCGGAGAGGCATACTGGGTCGGAGGCAGCATACACGATGAACTCAGGGAGGATACGGATGTGTGGGCCGCGGCGCACAACTTCGTATCGATCACGCCGGCACATCTGGAGGTAACTGATATCGACGCATTCTCCGCAGCCAAGAAGACCTCTATGGAAGATGATATTTTCGGCGGGATGGACAGTTGAAAAGTATCAGTTCACCGGCTGATGCGAATTCTTTGGTCAATTGCAAGTTAAAATTCCACATAGAAGGGGTAAATTCCGGGATACAGACAAGAAGGAATTTAAGTATTCAAAAGCAGGAGAGCACACATAAGGCAATTACCGAATGCACAGATGACAGTCAAAAGTGCTTTAAGCTGTCCTTGATCGTCAAAAAGAGGCGATAATACAGTGTTTACGAGGTGTTCACCAATACACGAAGCCTTTGAATTATTATGTGTAGGGCTATACAATTCAAAACTCCTGCATTAAAGTAAGAGAGTAAAGCCGTATCTTGCGGAAGATATGTGTGCATGACAACAAGAGGTCGAATTCATCGGTGTTTTTTTGCAAATGTGAATTCCACCTCTTCCATAAGTAGTATATGGATGTCATCCGCGTAGATCCGGTCCGGCTTTGCAGAATATTTATTTCAGGAGCGAGGGACTCAGGATGATTTCGTCAGGGGGGATCTTTCTGAGTCCCAGCTTTTTGAGGACATCTTCTCCGTATTGAAATGCAAACACATCATACGGGCTTTTATTGCCGAGGTTTTTTCTTGCATAGGAATTGATATGGCTCATCATCAGGCAGATCTGTTCCTGTGAGTAGAGAGCAAAGTCTGTTCCTTTCGGGATAATGCGCCGTATCAACTCATGGTTGTTTTCACAGCTTCCCTTTTCATATGGTGCATTTGGGTTACAGTAGAAGATCCGCGTTCTCTGTTTCCCTGCCATATCGAATTCAATGGCAGAGGGATTGGAGAACTCACTTCCGTTGTCACATAACAGAACGGGAAAAATGTTAATAAAGGTTTCGGGCGTCAGGACGTCATACATCTTTGCAAAAACGTCAATAACAGACTGTGAGTCGTTGGCGTCCCTGAGAAATGCCAACTGCAGTCCCTGTTGGACAAAGTGAATAGTAAGCAATACTTTCCCGCCCTTAACGCCCTCCACGCTGTCGCATTCTCTGAAAGGAGTATCCCGGTTATTCTCCATGAAGGCTTTAAAGTCGCTGTAGGTACGCCCGATACGACATTTTCTGTCAACCTTCAAGGCAGTGGATTTCTTCTTCCTGGGACGCATACGTACCGTCCTGGGCATGTCAAGGTTAATGGCGTCAAGAAGGCCGTTATTGACATAAGTATAAAGAGTGCGTTCGCTGAACATGAGCTCATCCGCATGGCTGATACAGATGTGGTGAAGGGACTGACCCTTTTTCAACAAAGGAGAAACAATGGCATTGAGGCGTTTCAGCTCCTCCTCGGAAACAGCAAATCCGGATCGTGCTTCTGAGCGGAGCATGGAATAGCTTCTCTGTGCCGCACCGGCCCGGTAGAAAGCCTTTTCCAGCGCACATTTGTTTTTATTACTGCAGGCATTGCATACAAAAGGTGCTTTAGACAGCTTTCTGCACGCGAATGGTTCGTAACGGCTGCAATGATCTATGCATTTGCCGCAGCTCCAGCAGAGACGCCGTCTGTTTGTACATGTGCCACAGACCATTCGTTCGACGCAGGAATGGGAGAAGTTGTGGATACAGTTGTTGAAGGATTTTCCAAAAGCACCGGTCTGTTCAAAAACCCTGCGTTTTTTGACCTCCTTAGAGATAGTGGTAGGGTCTTTTCCCAGAATATCGGCAATTCTTTTGAAGGACGAGCCTTTATCCAGCTCAGACTGTATGGTCGATCTGGCATCTATATCCATGTGTTTTTGTTTTTCCATATCCGGCTCCTTTCCGCCGGACTGGATCCTCGGGATGACCGAAACACATGGTACAGTTTTGTTATGAACAAGTAAATTCCACTCACAGCAAATTTATGATTCGGAAGAACTAAATTCCACCACCAACCGGAATTTACTTTTGCAATTGACCATGCGAATTCTTTTGCACGAAATATGTTGACAAATTTAATTCAAATGATAAAATACCACACATATTTTAAAAACAGAAGGAAGAGGAGGGGTGTTATTGTGAGCTTTGCAGCCGCCGGGTACATAAGACGTATGCGACGAATCGGTTTCCCAATGCAGATATCAGCATGCGATGACGGGAACATAAATTCGATGACTCGGCGACAGAGAGTAAGCGCCAAAGGCTGAAAGCGCTTTCCGCAAGGAGAATCACAATTTCGCACCCCTGAGCATTACCGATAGAGCGGACATTTTTGATCGTCAACCAGGGTGGTACCGCGGGTAAAATTCGCCCGTCCCTGTTCCTAACCGGACAGGGACGGGTTTTTTTTGATATTAAGAATATACAGGAGGAATTGAAAATGGCAGCGGAGAAAAAAGGAAAGGTAGTATTGGCTTACAGCGGAGGACTTGATACATCGGTCGCTATACCGTGGCTTCACGATCGCGGATACGACGTCGTCACTCTTACGATGCATGTCGGGCAGCAGGCCGACAATCTGGAGGAGATAAAGGCAAAAGCTTATGCCTCCGGCGCCGTTAAGGCATATGTCGTCGATCTGCGCGAAGCTTTCATCGACACATTCGTGTGGCCCGCGCTCAAAGCGAACGCGGTCTATCAGGGAGTATACCCGCTCAACTCGGCTCTTTCGCGCCCGATGATCTCCCAGGCGCTTATCTGGTGCGCCGAGAAGGAAGGCGCGGTCGCCGTAGCTCACGGCTGCACAGGCAAGGGACAGGACCAGGTGCGCATAGAGGTCGCCTGCAACGCGCTGAACCCGGACGTTGAAGTGCTTGCCCCGGTGCGCGACTGGGGCTTTTCGCGCGAAGAAGAGATGGATTATGCCGCGGCTCATAACATCCCGGTGCCGACGACAAGAAAGAGCCCCTACAGCATAGACGACAACCTTTGGGGCCGTTCGATAGAGTGCGGCGTGCTCGAAGATCCGTGGAACAAACCGCCGGAAGACGCATATAAGCTTACCGCTTCGCTGAAAGACGCCCCCGACGAGGAAGTGACGGTCGAGGTCACTTTCGAGGCCGGTATCCCCGTAGCGATAAACGGCAAGAGGATGGGCTCGATAGAGCTCATCGACTTCATGAACAAGACCGCCGGCAGAGCTGGTTACGGACGCATCGACATGATAGAAGACCGCCTTGTCGGCTTCAAGAGCCGCGAGGTCTACGAATGCCCGGCAGCCCTTTCGCTGCTGCATGCGCATAAAAAGCTTGAGACCCTGACGCTTGCGAAAGACACGCTGAAGACAAAGAAAGAGCTGGAAGTGCGCTTTGCCGAGATGACATATGAAGGCTACTGGTTCTCGCCGCTGATGGAAGCGGTGCAGGCCTTTATGGACACGACACAGAAATGTGTGAACGGCACCGTGCGCATGAACTTCTACAAGGGCAACTGCGTAGTCGACGGAATGAAGTCGGATACTTCCGTATACAGTAAGGCGCTTGCGACATATTCAGCCGGAGATATCTTCGACCAGACCGCTTCCGTAGGCTTCATCAAGATATGGGGCATGCCGATCAAGACATGGCGCCAGACGCACAAAGAAAAGAATATGAACCCGATCGACAGCCTTATGATGCAGAAGGGCAGAGAAGCGTCTAAGTAACAGGGCGCAAAAATTGCGTTTTGCAGATAATACGGCCTCCCGGCAGCGGGGGGCCTTTTTCTGTCTGCACAGGCTCCATTGCGGATACAGTAACTCTTTTTATCGTATAGAATATAAAGACAAAATGCCGGCGGGAAGCGCAATACCCTCCGCCGCAGCGGGAAAGGAAGATTAAGCGGGATGGACCTTGCGAAATATATAGACCATACGAACCTGAAGCCTGACGCCTCTGAAGCCGATATCAAAAAGCTTTGCAGCGAAGCTGTGCGTTATCAC
>JAEEYY010000068.1 GCA_016288355.1 Synergistes sp. | reverse complement strand
TCATGATGAATTGTTCGACCGCAGCAGGCACCATAAATTTGATGCTCCTGCCGGTCCTGATGCGTTCGCGCAGTTCTGTGCTGGAAATAGCAAGCAGCGGAATCTCAAGAGGTATTATCTTGTCGCGCAGTTCCTGCGGCAGCAATTCAACTCTGTTGTGCGAATATCCGTAGCGGCTCACTGCGACGAAACTGCACATTTGTATGATCTCTTCAGGATTCTTCCATGTCATTATATTCAAAACCGCGTCAAGACCGGTTATAAAGTAAAAAAGCACATCCTTGTACTCAGGCATTGAATGCAGAGTGCGAAGCGTGTCTATAGTATAGCTTTCTCCTTCACGGTCTATCTCGATTCTGGAAACAGTAAAATATGGGCAGTTTGCTGTGGCCATCTCTGCCATAATATAGCGTTCTTCTGCAGATGTAACCTTTTGATTTGCCTTATGGGGCGGCTGCCCTGTCGGTACGAATATAACTTCAGAGAGGCCGAGCGCCGCATGCGCTTCATCAGCGGCAAGAAGGTGACCGTTATGTATAGGGTCGAACGTGCCTCCCATTATTCCTATTCTGCGTCTTTCTGACATAATATCCTTGCTCCGGTAATGTTTGATCTCGTTTGAAATGCTAAATCGCGGTCAGTTTTCGCTGCCGCTCTCCTCTGGCCCCGACTGATCTTCGTCTTCGGTCTCTCCGGCAGTTTCCTCAGCATCCTCATCCGGATAGTAATCAGGGTAGAAGTTGAATTCCTTATACCCTATGCTTATGCTGTCGCCGGCCACTGCGCCGGCAGCTTCAAGGAGCTCTTCGACCTTATATTTGCGAAGGAGGCGTGTAAAGCGCGCAATGTTCTCCTCCTGGCTGAAATCGCACCGCTCCGTAAAGTTCTCCAGCTGCCTGTGCAGCACTCTGTATCCGCCGTCGTGCAGAGATATGATCTGTATCCTTGCCCTTTTTCTGTTAGGCATTGATTTGGGCAGTTTTTCTTCTATGGCAAACAGCCTTACATTGCTCTGCGGACGGGGGTGGTTCTTTGCAAATCTTATTATTTCATTTGCCGCATCCGCTATTCCTTCCTCTGTCAGGGCGCTTGTAACGATCATTTTTACTCCCTTTTCAGAGAAATAAGCGGACAGTCCGGAAAAGAGTTCTTCAGCGTCTTTTCCTTCGACTTCATCCGATTTATTTGCTATTACAAAATACGGACGCTTATCGAGATCGCTGTCGTATTCTCTCATTTCCTGACGTACTATTTCAAAATCATTAATTATTTTATCATAATTTCCGCTCTCAACGCTCAGGACGTGCACCATCAGTCTGGTCCTCTCGATATGACGCAGGAAATCAAGTCCGAGCCCCTTGTTCATATGCGCCCCTTCTATAAGCCCCGGCAGATCGGCTATCACTATATTTTCATCTCCGGTGTTCAATACCCCTAAATTGGGGGTAAGAGTCGTGAAGGGATAATTGGCTATTTTAGGCTGGGCGTTGGAAATTGCGGCAAGAATACTTGATTTTCCGGCATTGGGAAGCCCGACGAGGCCTATATCGGCTATAAGGCGCAGTTCAAGGTGCAGCGTTATCTCTTCGCCGTTTTCGCCCTGTTCGCAGAAACGCGGCGCTTTGCACCTTGAGCTGGCAAAGTATTTATTGCCGCGTCCGCCGCGTCCGCCGCGCGCCGCTACGAAGCGGTCATGGGGTTCCACCAGGTCGGCGCAGCCCTCGCCGGTCTCTGCGTCGTATATCAGAGTGCCGCAGGGCACGCTGATTATCCTGTCTTCACCGGCATGCCCGTTTCTGGAGGCGCCTTTGCCGTGCCCGCCGTTTTCAGCCTTTATATGGTGCATATATTCGAGATCTGCAAGGGTCTGGAGACTGTTGGTCGCCTCAAATATTACGCTGCCGCCGCGTCCGCCGTTTCCTCCGTCCGGTCCCCCGTTCGGCTTGAAACGTTCGCGCAGGAAGCTCATACAGCCGTTCCCGCCGCGTCCGGCCTTAACTGATATCCGCAGCGAATCAACAAATCTCATAATCTCACCTCTTGACTGTCCACATCGAAAAAAAGGGGGCTCCTAAAGGGCCCCCTATAATATTTACTTACGCGGTCAGCGATATAAATGTAAAATGTCCTCTAACCGTTATAATGTTATTTATTGTTACTCGGTCTCGGCAGTTTCCGGCTCGACCGTTATATACTTGCGGTTGGCCTTCGTCTGGAAATGGACCTTACCCGGCTTAAGGGCAAAAATCGTATAGTCGCGTCCAAGTCCTGTATGCTGCCCCGGATGGAATTTCGTTCCGCGCTGACGTACGATGATAGTCCCTGCGTTTACCCAGGAACCTTCTCCGCGTTTCACGCCAAGATATTTCGGCTGACTGTCGCGGCCGTTTGTAGAGCTTCCCTGACCTTTTTTATGTGCCATAATTCAATATCCTCCCTGTGTCCGGTTACTAAGCGCAGATCGTTTCTATCTGAACGAGCGTATACTGCTGTCTGTGCCCGCGGAATTTCCTGTAGTTCTTCTTCCTGCGGTATTTGAAAACGATCACTTTATCGTCTTTGCCGCTTTCGATGACTTTGGCCGTCACTTTGGCTCCTTCGACATACGGCGTGCCTATCACAGCGCCGTCATCTTTGCCAAGGAGAATAACCTTATCGAAATCAACTGAGGCGCCGTCTTCGGCGTTGAGTTTTTCAACTCTGAATTTGTCGCCTTCGGCAACTCTGTACTGCTTTCCGCCCTGTTCGATCACTGCATACATATTTTTTCCTCCTCCGCTGTGTGCCGGGCAGCCGACAGGCATTTTTTAAACCCGCACCATGCGTATTCTAAAACCTGATAAGTATATGAAAAAATCTCTGTACTGTCAAGATTTAATGTTGCCTTTGACAGCCGGTTTTGTAAGTCTGCCATACTGTGCGGGATAAGTGAAAAACTGTCAGCAGACATAAAAAGCTGCACTACTCCTGCTCTGCTTTACCCCGCCTGCCCTATGTTGATCAGCAGATCTGCTGCAAGACCCGCAGCCAGTGAGAAAAGCATGACATAGAGCAGGTAGAGGAAAAAGTTTTTTGCCCCTAAAACGATCTTCAGCGCACCCAGGTTTGTGATCTTGGTCGCGGGTCCTGTCAGCATAAAGGCTGCCGCCGCGCCCATGCTCATGCCCTTCAGGAGCCACTCCTGCAGCAGCGGGATCGTACCTCCGCCGCAGGCATAAAGAGGCACGCCGACTGTGGCTGCCATCAGCACGCCAAAACCGCTGTTTTTACCGAAGATCCTTGCAAAACCATCAGCCGGTACGTAACGCTGAAACATCGCGGAAAGCAGTATCCCTGAAAAAAAACAGGGGCCGGTCGCCCGTATGTTGCGTCCGATGTTCCTGATAAGGCGCATAAAGATATTCGGATCTGTGTCACGGTTTTGAACCTCACCGAAGCCGGAAAAGTCAAAAAAAGCTTCCCCTTTATAAAACAGGCGTATCAGCAGCCCTGCTGCGGCGCCGCAAAGAAAACAGGAAACGATGCGCACTGCAAGAGCCGTACTGCCCAGCGCAGCGCTGTATATGACCAGCTGTGGATTCAGCAGTATGGAGCTCATCATAAAAGCCGCAAGCCAGTCGTCGCTCATCCCCTGACGTGAAAGCGACGCCGCGATGGGGATGGTGCCGTACATGCAAAGAGGAGAAGCTAAACCTAATATGCTTGCGGGGATAACGCCGAACCCCCCAAGCTTTCTGTCCGACAGCTCACTCAGCGTCCGATTGATCTTATCTTTGGCAAAGACGGAAATAGACGATCCGATCAATATGCCGGCCAGCCAGTACTTAAAGATCTGCCCGAGCTGTACGCTTGAATAGTACCATAAATAGATAAATTCCCTGCTCAGCGTCTCCACTGTACAGAATCACTTTTCTGCTATTTATCCAGTTTCACCATGCGGTAGCTGCGCTTTCCGAGGCCTATGGCCTCCCCGTGTTCCAGCGTATGAAGGCCCCGCTGTTTAGCAACGCGTTCTACAAACGACTTATTGCCTTCCGCTGCGTTGATTAGATCCATACAGGCCTGATCCAGCGCCACGGGGTCAGTTGACCCGAGTATCCCTATATCATGTATATCCGGTTCTGCCGGTGTGCCGTCGCAGTCACAGTCGATGCTCAGGCGGTTCATCACGTTGATGTAAGCGATCTTCTTTCCGTTATCCAGCGCGTCGGAAACGGCTTTGCAGGCTTCGGCCATTGATTCGGTAAAGCTGTCCTGATCTCCGCCCCAGGGATTCGTGTCGCTCTTTCCTCCGCTGTGGATGCGGCTCTTTCCAGCTCTTGAACCGATGCCTATGGATACGTTCTTAACAGCGCCGCCGAAGCCGGCCATCGCGTGTCCTTTAAAGTGGCTCAGGATGAGGAAGGAACCGTAGTTTTTGAAGTGCGCCCCGACAAGATTTCCTTTTAAGTTCTTTCCTCCCGAGACGGGAAGCTCTATCGAACCGTCTTCATCCATGATATCCACGTCCGCTATCGCCGTGAATCCGTGATCTTTCGCTACCTGTCTGTGCATCGCCGTCTCTGCGCGGGAACCGCCGTAGGCGGTGTTGCACTCAACTATAGTACCGTTAACGTGCCGTACCAGATCTTTGATAAGTTCGGGACGAAGATAGTTGCTTGCAGGCGGCTCCCCCGTGCTGATCTTGACCGCGACCTTGCCGGACGGCGTCCATTTCAGGGCCTCATAGACCGCAGCCAGCCCTTTCGGGCTGATGTCCTCAGTCATGAATACCAAAGGCGCAGAAGCTTTATCTGTCTGATGCTCAAGCACAGCCGCAAAGCATGCTGCATGCTGAGACAGCAGGATAAGAACAAACACTGTTATAAAACATATGCGTTTAAGCCCTCTCATGTCTGATACTCCTTATATGCTTATATATTTGTTGGATCGATCCGGTCTGCGGCCGAAAACAACGGTTATCATAAAACATAAAGCTGACTTTAGGTCAATAGCACAGCTTTATCACAAATGTTATAATAACTCTGTTTCAGATTTTTTTCGGAGGTATCCCGTATGGCAAAACAGCAGCCGGAAGGCGTTTATCTGTATATAAATGACAGCGGAGAGCGTTTCATAGCTATCGTAGACGCTTACGGAATAGCAAATATGCTTCCATGGAAACAGCAGGGGGTTACCGACAACATTCTGGAAAAAAGCTGGAACCTGAGCGGAGATTTTATCAGACTGAAGATCTCAGACTGAAAGCTTCGCTGAGAACGGCACAAATAAACAGGCTCCTGTGATTCTTGTCATATCACAGGAGCCTGTTGTGACGTCGGGATAAACAACTAAGATCCGGCAGCGGCTGTCATCCGCTCAGCCGGCCCGGGCTGATGCTATATCCTGTCCGAATTTATTTTTTCAAACCATCTGTTTACTTCGCAGGCGTCTTTCTCGTAACCGCTTCTTCCCATCAGTCCGTATGTGTATTTCTTGCCCT
>JAEEYY010000067.1 GCA_016288355.1 Synergistes sp. | reverse complement strand
GGGATTTTTCAGGACAGTTCCAGCGCCGTCAGTCCCTGGTACTATTGGGGAACGACGAAAATCGCCTCCCTGTGCGGATGCCGCGTGTGGGCAGTCGGGCAGTCGATAGGGCCGCTCATGCGCACTGTGAGTCGTGTAATCGCGCGGAATGCTTTTAAAAGCTGTAATTATGTTTCAGTGCGTGACCGGCATTCTTATGACTTTTTGTCCGGAAACTGCATTCTGTGCGACGACCTCGTCTTAACGCTTCCTGTTACGGCGAGTCTTTCGCAAAGTCAAACCGTGTTTGTGAACTTTCGACCGGCCGGTGGGCTTGAACGTGAGGCAGCAAAAAGCTTCAGTGCTTCTGCCTGGCAAGCGGAGAAGAACGTCGTCGGCGTGGCGATGAGCGATGAAGACAAGGTATTGATGGAGTCGCTGCGAAAAGAAGGCCTTTTGCGGCTCGACAATCTATGCACCTGCACGACAAACAATTGGCAGCGTATCTTCTCCGGAGGCGGAGCGGCTTTTGGGATGCGGCTCCATTTTGGAGTCATGTGCCTTAAGTACGATATCCCCTGCACTCTCGTACCTTATGATCCCAAAGTGAGAGACTTTGCCGTTCGTTGGGGTGGGGCGTTGTGGAACGGGACATTTGAGCCGCCGTATGCGTGGAAACAGCGAAGTCAGCTTGAAGGGGCCGTCCTGGCGACGCTCCATTCATTTCGAGAAGGCTTTAACAATGTGATGAACGCCTGAGTGTGGTATCATAGGCAACGGAATTTAATGATAAACGGGAGGTGCAGCCGTATGGAAATCCGTATTAGCGGATTGACAAAGATTTTTCCTCCAAATATACCGGCTCTCAGCAATATTAATCTAAATATAGCGGAGGGTGAATTCCTCTATTTGATCGGCACGACTGGTTCGGGAAAAACGACGCTGATGCGGGTTTTAACGCGCGAGGTCATGCCGACGCGGGGACAGGTCATCATAGACAGTCGTGACTTGCGCCGGCTTTCTTCTTCAAGCCTGCCTTATTTTCGCCGGGACATCGGCGTGGTCTTCCAGGACTATAAGCTTCTTCCTTACCTGAGTGCCTGGGAGAATGTGGCCTTCGTTCTGGAAGCCTGCGGCGTGCCTCGTTCCGAAACGCGGGACCGCACTGACGATGTGATCGATAAGGTAGGTTTGTGGAACAGACGCAACCTGCGGCCAGATCAGCTTTCCGGCGGTGAACAGCAGCGGGTGGCTATTGCGCGTGCCATAGTTAATGCGCCGCGTCTGTTTTTGGCTGACGAACCGACGGGCAATCTTGATGTCCATACCGCTGACTACGTAATGAGGCTTCTTCTCTCCATCCATGCGGCCGGTACGACTGTGATCGTGGCGACGCACGACCAGCATCTTGTCGATACGTACCGTCAAAGGGTTGTAGAACTGCACATGGGACGTCTTGTACGCGATGAGAGAGAAGGGAGGTACAGCATCAGTGGGGACGTTTAGATATACAGTGCGTGACACGTGCAGACTGTTCTTTCGTCATTGGGGATTGAGCTTACTGACGCTTTTTACCGCAGCTTCAGTATTCGTTTTAGTCGGAGGGTGCTCTCAGCTAGCTCTCTATGCTAGGAAAATTTCCCAGAACGTTCATGGCAGTCTGATCGTGCAGGCCTATTCACCAACTGAAAACGGAGCTGGCAACGTACGTGACGCCCTTGCAACGAATGCTGATATCGAAGAGATACGCCTCGTTTCTCCACAGGAGGCTCAGGAAGTACTGCGTGCGAAGTTGGGGTCCCAGGCTCAGTCGATGCTGCCGGCTGGTGAGATCCCTTTGCCGTGGACAATCGAGATCAAGCTGCGGCGTTCCGACTCGGCTTCTGCGATAGTGAAACAGCTATCGGGCATGACCGATATTGAAGACATAATGTATGCAGGAGCGCTGGCAGAACGTCTGACAAAGCTGTCGTCCCTGATAACGCGCGTTGCGCTGACGGTCTTGATCATAGCGCTTCTTGTCAGCGGCCTGGTGTTTTATAATATGATCCGCATCAGTATCTATTCCCGTCGTCAGGAGATCGCTGTTATGCTGTTGGTGGGGTCGACGCGTTCTTATGTGGCTTCTCCCTTTGTTCTGCATGGGATGCTGCTTGGGCTCTTTGGTGCAGTAATGGCGGTGGTGTTGCTGCACTACGGTCAGGCTTATTTTGTTGAGACCCTTGACGAGGTCCTTCCGTTTTTGAACGTTCGCCTGCAGTGGCGTGAAGTGCTGGCTCTCAACGAGGTTTTGCTCTGTGCGGGGCTCCTGATGGGGTGGCTGTACAGTTATTTGGCTGTTAAGCGGTATATTCGCGCAGCTGCGAAACCGTTGTAAGGGTTATCCTATGCGAAAAACATTACGTTGCGCTGCATGGGCGGTGTTGCTTGGGATTGCAGCGGGCTTGCCGGTTTTTGCAGCCAGTCTTGATGATAAGATCTCCGAACAAAAAAAGCAGCTGGCACTCTTGAACAAACGCGTGCAGTATCACTCAAAAGAGCTTGCTCAGGCCAAGGTGAAAGAGAAAAGTTATCTGCGCGAGCTTTCAATGTTTGATCATCGCGTGAAGCAGTCTGAAGCGCAAATTGAACTCCTCGACCTGCAGATCGAAAAAAACGAGGAAGAGATAGCTCACCTTGCCGCAGAGATCAATGTCCATACAGATAAAATAACAAAGCTGAAAGCGATGCTTGCGCAACGCTATGTTGCGATCTATAAGTACAGCGGCATTGCCGATCTGAACGTGATCCTCTCAGCTGCCGATGTTGCCGAGCTGGGCAATCTGACGTATTTGATGAAACGGCTCAGCCGAGAGGACGAAAATGCTCTTGAAGAGCTGCGTACGGAAAAGCTCGCTTTGGAAAACGACAAGCTCCGGCAGGAAAAAGCTCAAGGCGAACTGCTGATGCGAAAAAGAAACCGGGAACGCGAAAGGGAGAACAACACGCGTGCCGGGGTGCAAAGGCGCGAGCTTTTGGACCGCCTTGATAAAGAGAAGCATGTCCATCT
>JAEEYY010000066.1 GCA_016288355.1 Synergistes sp. | reverse complement strand
TGCAGATGAAGGCATTTTACCGCGTTTGGTGCGCTTCGCGTATCGATGCCGCCTACGCCGAGTGCTAAGACTGTTTCTCTGATCTGTGATTCATCAAAAGAGTGTACTGCTTTTGCCGCGGCGCAAAGACGCAGCGCCGCATAGTCACGATGCATTTTTTGTACCTGCGCGGGTATCAGCGCAAAGAGTTTTTCAAGCTCCGCTATCATATGCTCCGACTCAAGCTCTCCGCAGCGGCGGTCAAGGAATGGGCATGTCAGCCAGAAAAGTGTGGGAAATGGACTTCCGTTCTTTGAGACGGGGGACGAAACTATCACCTGCGGAAATCCGTGTCCGCAGCGTTTTGCCACAGCTATAACAGTGGAAGTGTCAAACTTCCTGTTTCTCATCTGCCATGCAAGGACGGCATCGTCCCTTTCGTTCTTTGCGCTCCAAAAAGCCGGAAGAGTCAGCTCTTCCGGCTTTGGATAACTTTTTATATTGCTGCAGGTCACTTATTTTTTCCCTGAGGACCGCCGGTCCTTCTTTTTGTTCCGGTGCGCTGCGTTTTATTTTTGCTGTTCAGGTCGGCCATCTTATCGTTGCTCAGTTTCATGAAATTTGCCATTTTCTTTTCAAAGTCTTCTTCGCGGTGTGCCGGCTGACGGACTTCCTTTACCTGCAAGGCCTTGATGGAGAGGTCTATACGGCCCTTATCGTCTATCTTGATCACTTTGGCCGTAACTTTTTCTCCTACTTCAAGGACATCTTCTACCTTTTTAACGTAGTTCTGTGAGAGCTCTGATATGTGCACCATGGCCTTCTGCCCGGATTCAAGCCTTACAAATGCTCCGTACGGCGCAACGTGTTCCACCGTTCCGCTCACAGTCTCCCCTACGCTCACCGCGGGTATTGTTGCCGCAGCCTTCTCTGCCATTTGTCTCTTCCGACCTCCAACAATATTCTGAATAACTGAATTTATTTTCGTACCGTTAAAACCAAACTTCTCAATATTCTAACATATTTCTGCTCAACAATAATACCTATTTGAGAGCTTTTTCTATTGCTTCAAGAACGCGCTCAGACTGCATCGGCTTTATAAAAAAATCGGAAGCTCCTGCGCGTATCGCTTCTATGACCTGTGTCTGCTGGTTAATCGTACAGGCCATGACCACTCTTGCTTCAGGATGGCTGCTTTTGATTTCTTTCAAGGCAGAGAGTCCGTCTTTTTCGGGCATGGTTATATCAAGAGTTATAACATCGGGCTCCAGTTCATCGTACAAACTTACAGCCTTGCTCCCGTTTTCGGCTTCCGCTACAACATCGTAGCCGTTTTTTATAAGTATTTCCTTTAACAGCGCACGCATATAAACAGAATCTTCAGCAATGATCACTTTTTTCTTCATATGTGGCACTCCTTTCGTGCTACTTTTCTGTTATCGAAAGCTCTTCAAGGAACAGAGGGCTGAGTACTTTGATATAAGTTCCCTTCATGCCCAGGCTTCTGCTTTCTATTATACCAGCACTGCCTAACTTTCTTAAAGCATTTACAATTACGCTTCTTGTCACACCCACACGGTCTGCCACTTTGCTGGCTATCACGACGCCCTCCATGCCGCCCAGGTCCTTTATTATATGACGCACCGATTCGACTTCGGAGTATGAGAGCGCGCGCATTGCCATCTGCATCACGAGCCGCTCCCTGCCGCGCTCTTCGATCGACTTGCCCCTGTCGTTCAGCAGCTCAAGTCCTACCACAGTTGACAGGTATTCGGCCAGCACAAGATCCCTGGTGTCGAATTCACAGCCGAAGCGTGCAAGTATCAGGGTGCCGAGTCTCTCTCCGCCGCCGTCTATCGGCACTATCAGAACGTGCTTGTCAGAATAGGCGCACGGCTGGTCCGCATAGGCGCAAAGCCCGTGGTCGGTGTGGTTCAGCACCGATTCGTGGAACTGGTTGACCTTTTCCGAGTACTGCGGCGGCATCGAACCGCTGATCAGTATATCGGACATTATCGTACAGTCATATTCGCTTATCCATGCGTAGCCCAGAATCTTTCCTTCTTTATTTATCAGGTAAACATTGGAAGCAGAAAGGTCTGACATAAGGCGCGCAATTTTCGTATAATCAGGCGTCATAATATCTCTTCTGGTCTGGAGAACGCGGCGTACTACCCTTGTTTTTTCAAGCAGGTCCTGCATTGCAGCCTGGTCGACTATCTTTGGCCTGTTCTCGATAAGTTCCCTGGGTGTTTCCATATCGCTAAAACCTCCTGACATCTGCTTATCTTTCGTCCTTTATTCATGAGAAAGGGTCTTTGCCCTTTTTATTCCTGTGCGGCGGGATGCGCCATTATATAGCTTCTTTTTATCTGCTCGTTCGTTATCGAAAGATATCGCTGTGTCGCCGCTATGCTTTCATGACCGAGCATCTCCTGAACGAATTTCAAAGGCGCGCCTCTTTCAAGCATATGCGTGGCGCAGCAGTGACGCAGTGTATGCGGCGTTACCCCGTGAAGCCCGGCGCGTGCGGCCGCCCTCAGCACTACTCTGTCTACCGTGCGTACGGTGAGGCGTTCCTTATTACGGCTGACGGATGTAAAAACAGGTGAATCCGCATCCGTGCAGGTTATATCTTTCCATTCCTCAAGATGCTTCTGCTGCGGAACTCCGAAAGGAACAAGACGCTCTTTTGCCCCCTTGCCTGTTATGCGCAGCATACGTTCGCCCAGCTCGACTTTATTCCAGTCAAGTCCTATTACTTCTGATACGCGCAGCCCGGAGCCGTACATCATTTCCACAAGCAGCCTGTCCCTCATGAAAGTTTTGGAGTTTTTGTCAAAACCTTCGTCTATCAGCTTCATTGTCTGCTCATAAGAGAGAGCGCGCGGAAGGGGTTCGCTTTTCTTCGGGCCTTTTAACCCCAGAGATGGATCCGTCAGGGTACTGCCTCCCGCAAAAAGCCACGCGGTAAAGCCGCGTACCGCCGAAAGCCTCCTTGCGGCAGATGTTTTTGCTTCGCCTATGCCAAGAATACTGCTCAGGAATATCCTTATGGCACGTGTGTCGATATCGCGCACGTTCACTATTTCCTGGTTGATGAGATAGTCTCTGAAATGCCTCAGATCTATCTCATAGTTAAGGGAAGTGTGTTTCGACTTTCCCTGCGACTCAAGATAACTTATATATTTCTCTATGTTCTCTGAGATATCTTCTTTTATCTCTTTCATGAGCGGTATTGTAGCAGGAATATTGCAAATATCAAGTACAATTTTAAGAAAATTCACAAGTAACTATACAATATATATAATTTGCACAATTATACTGATTTGGTTCTGAATATTACGACCGAATAATCAGATCGATGATGCGGGATATCCCGCAGTTATGCAGATGCCCTGCGGCATTCAGGCCCTGTTTTGCTGCCGCTGTAAAGACTCAAGAACGCTTCTGAAAGAGCGGTTTATTATTTATTATGAACTGTTCCATAGCCTCAGCAGAACGCGCCGCATATGCCTCGCAGCGCTCTGTGCGCTTCCACAGCTTCCTGCAGGAGAGCTTCGGAAAGATGCCGAGGTTGACATTCATCGGCTGGAAACTTTTCGGCATCGCGGTCTGCAGGTAATTGATCAGAGAGCCGAGTGCCGTTTCCCGCGGAAATGAAAAATCCGGAAGGCCGGCTATGCCCGCATATGCGAAGAGCGCCGCGGCAAGACCGGTCGCAGTGCTTTCCATATAGCCCTCTACTCCGGAGGCCTGCCCTGCTATGTAAAGCGCGTCATGCCCTCTGAAACGCAGTTTTTCGTCCAGCACTGCCGGCGCGCAGACAAAAAGGTTCCTGTGCATTACGCCTTTACGTACAAATTCTGCTTTGGAGAGCGCCGGGATGAGGCGGAATACACGCTCCTGCTCCCCCCACTTCAGGTTTGTCTGAAATCCCACCATGTTATAGAGAGTCTTTTCGGTGTTGTCCTGACGGAGCTGGACAACAGCACATGGCTCGCTGCCGCCGCAGGCGGCTCTGAAGCCCACCGGTCTGAGCGGACCGTAAAGCAGAGTCTGTTCGCCGCGTTTGGCTATCACCTCTATAGGCAGGCAGCCTTCGAAATGCTTTGTCTGCTCTTCTTCGAACTCATGACGCGGCGCAGTCTCCGCGCTTACCAGTTCCTGCCAGAATACTTTGTATTCCTCTTCGTTCATCGGGCAGTTGATGTAGTCGCCTTCAGTTCCGTAACGGTTCGCGCGGAAAGCCTTTGACATATCCACCGTAGATATGTCCACTATCGGAGCTACCGCGTCGTAAAAGTATAAAAAACCTTCACCCGTGAGCCCGGCTATCGCAGCGGCCATGGCTTCACTTGTAAGAGGGCCTGTGGCTATTATTGCCGGCTCGCGCGGAATGGCGGTCAGCTCTTCGCGGATCACTCTGATGTTCGGATGCCCGGAGACCGCGCCGTCAACAAGGCGTGCAAATACGGTCCTGTCAACTGCAAGGGCGTTGCCGGCAGGCACCCGTGCTTTAAAGGCGCACTCCATTATCAGGCTGTCCATCCGCGACAGCTCTGCTTTAAGGATCCCCGCAGGGGTCGTTGTCTTTTCGCCGCCTAAAGAGTTGCTGCAGACCAGCTCTGCCAGAAGGTTTGTTTCATGCGCCGGCGTCATGCGCCGCGGACGCATTTCGTACAGCAGTACGCGGACTCCCCTCTCTGCGAGCTGCCATGCCGCCTCGGAACCGGCAAGGCCTCCTCCGGCCACGATAACCTCATCACATGTCTTTATCATATGTATCCTGCAGTTCTTCAGAGGCAGTTCCTGTTTTTGCCGGCTTTTTCCAGGAGACATAATCGCATTCCGGATAGCGTGTGCAGCCGTAGAAAAAGCGTCCGGTCATTTTGCCCTTTGCCGCTTTGCGGCGCACGAGTTCGCCCTGGCCGCATTTAGGACATTTTATGCCGGTGGTCCTGACTATCTTTCTTGTATAATGGCATTCCGGATAACCGGAACAGGCTATGAACTCTCCGAATCGTCCGCGTTTTATCACAAGCTCCCTGCCGCATTCGGGACATTTTTCGCCCGTTTTCTCAGGCTCGGGCCTCATGCTTTCCGCATTTGCCGATACATTGTCCACTTCCGGCTTGAAGCTTCCCCAGAAGCCGGACACCAGTTTTTTCCAGTCGACCTCTCCGGCTTCGACCTGATCAAGTTCTTTTTCCATATCAGCTGTGAAGCTTTCATTTATTATCGCTGAAAAATATCTTACAAGGAAACTGTTTACGAGCCGCCCTAATTTTGTAGGCATGAGGCGCTTGTCGTCCTCGCTGTGCTCAACGTAGCCCCTGAGCGAAAGAGTGTCTATTATCGTAGCATATGTGGAGGGACGGCCTATGCCTTTTTCTTCAAGGATCTTTACAAGCCCCGCCTCCGTGTAGCGCGGCTGCGGCTGAGTGAATTTCTGTTCTTTTGTTATATCTGTGACCGACAGCCCTTCGCCTTCTTTTGCCGGGGCCATCGTGACGTCCTTTATACCGAGCGGGTAAACCCTGCCCCAGCCGTCAAATGTTACCGCCACTCCGCTTTGCTTCATCTGATAGCCCGCCGAAGAACAAATCAGGTTTGTCCTTGCAATTCTTGCATCTGACATCTGGGAAGCGATGAAACGGCTCCAAATGAGCTCGTAAAGGCGGTACTGCTCCTGCGAAAGATATTCCTTTATCGATTCCGGCGTAAGATACGCGTCAGTAGCGCGGATAGCCTCATGCGCGTCCTGAGCGCGTCCTTTGGGGGAATAAACTTTGGGCTTTGCCGGCAGATATTCTTTTCCGAAGGAAGAAGTGATAAATGAGCGCGACGCTGCGACAGCTTCAGGCGCAAGCCTCAGGCTGTCGGTGCGCATATAGGTGATAAGCCCGGTCGGGCCGCGTCCGGGTATATCTATTCCTTCATACAGGCTCTGCGCTATGCGCATAGTGCGTTTAGGCGCAAAGCCGAGGCGACGGGACGCTTCCTGCTGCAGCGTGCTGGTCCGGAAAGGCGCGTTGGGCTCCTTGGCGTTTTCCTTTGTAGAAAATTCATCTACGATGAGTCTTCCGGCCCTTATCTCCTCTTCTGCTTTACTGGCTTCTTTTTCGTTTGACAGCGTGAGCGGCTTGTTCTTGTATTTCTCAACGCGCAGCTTGTAATTCCTGTCGCCGCTGGCTGAGGCCGAAACGTCGACCAGCCAGTATTCCTCAGGTATAAAGCGCTCTATCTCATCTTCCCGTTCGCAGACGATGCGCAGCGCGACCGACTGAACGCGCCCCGCGGAAAGACCTCTTTGCACCTTGTACCAGAGCAGCGGGCTGAGTTCATAACCTACGAGACGGTCAAGGACCCTCCTTGCCTGCTGTGCGTCAACGAGCTTTTCGTTTATAGTGTCGGGTTCTGCGATAGCGCTCTTTACGCCGCGTTCTGTTATCTCATGCATCCTGATGCGGCAGCGGCTGTCCTTCTCTAAGCCGAGGAGACCTGCAAGGTGCCATGCTATTGCCTCCCCTTCACGGTCGGGGTCGGACGCGAGTATCGTCTGAGCGCTTGCGGCAGACGCTCCTTTTAATGTCTTTATCAGATCTGCTTTGCCTCTTACCTGTATATATTCCGGCTCAAAATCGTGCTCAATGTCTATAGCAAGACGGCCCTTGGGAAGATCGAGCACATGTCCCGCGCTTGCAAGCACTCTGTATTTGGAGCCCAGTATTTTTTCAAGGGTCCTGGCTTTTGCCGGAGATTCGACCACCACCAGCGTCTTCCCGCTGTAAGCGGCAAACGCGGCTGCGGATTTGCTCTGGCCGGATCTGCTTTTTTTCACAGCAGATACTTTTTGAGAGGAGCTTTTTTTTGTATTCTGCACGTTCTTTTTAACAGCGGCAGCTTTGGAAACAGAATCCGATACTTTTGCCGAAGTACTCTTCTGTTTCGCAGTTTCTGAGGCTCGCTTCTTACTCTGCGTGCCCTTTTCAGTGCTCTTTATTTTAGTCTTTGCGCCGTCATTTTCTGCTGTTTTCTTTGCAGGCACTTGCGGTGCACCCCTTTTCTACTGTTTACATTTTGTACTGTAGCGTCCGGGAGCTGACATGAACACCAGTCCCTTTGCGGAAAGCAGAGCGATATTTTTAAGCAGTTCCGCAGCGCTCATTTTAACCGAGATAGAAAGGTTGTCAATTGTCATATCATTTTTTTCAGACAAAACCGACAGGATTTTTTTGTCTTCCGGTGAAAGGTCATCGGGGAAAGCGGGCTGTGAAGAAGCGCTTTTCGGTGTGTTGATCCCGCATGAGGAAAGAAAAACTTCATTTGAGATGTACGGGAACGCTCCGTCATATATCAGCCTGTTTGTTCCTTCGGAATTGGCGGAATCCATCTGCCCGGGCACGGCCCATATCTCTCTGCCCAGATCAAGAGCCGTACGCGCTGTTATCATCGAGCCGCTTTTCACAGGGGCTTCCACTACGATAAGCTTCTCAGACAACGCGGCGATTATCCTGTTTCTCTGCGGGAAATGCCAGGGAGCTCCCCTGCTTCCGAGCGAAAATTCCGATACGAGCGCTCCGCGCGCCGCTATCATCTCAAAGAGAGATGCGTTTGCCGGCGGATATGATATATCGACGCCGGTACCCAGGACAGCGGCAGTGACGCCGCCGTTCTCACAACAGGCACGCTGCGCCTCGCTGTCGATCCCCCATGCTCCGCCGCTCACCAGCATCATCCCGTGTCCCGCGCACATCTCTCCGATGCTTTTTGCCGCCGCCTTTCCGTAACGGCTCATCCTTCGCGTTCCTACTACACCTGTCCTTGGTCTTTTATGAAGGATCGCCGCGCTGCCTCTCACGTACAGTATCAAAGGGGCGTCTTTCAGTTCGCAAAGCACCTCCGGATATGTTTCGTCTTCGATGCAGATCAACGTGAGGCCGAGTTTGGATGCTCTTTCATATTCCCTCTCAGCCCATGCTTCCGCGTTTGCTGCACGCAGCGCAAGCGCTTTTTTTTCGCCGAATATACTTTTCGCCGGGTCTGTTTTACCCGGCGCCCACAGATCGGAAGGGGCCGCACCCGCTAAAAGAAATTTAGCAAGTGAGGCGGAGGAAGCGTTTATATAATTAAGGAGCAGCAGCATCTTCATGCGTTCATCCATGACAGCGCCTCCCCCTCTCTGTAGCTTATCGCCTCCGCAACGTGTGATATCCCGATCTGAGCCGCTCCTTCGAGGTCGGCTATCGTCCGGGATACGCGCAGCACGCGCGCAAGTCCGCGGCCGGAGAGCTTTATCTCCTTCACTGATTCGAGCAGGAATTTGCGTACTTCTGTTTTAAGAGACGCGTTCTTAAGCAGAAATTTTTCCGGTATCTCAGAGTTGCAGTGGAACGAGAAGGGAGCCCAGCGCTTCTGCTGTATCTTTCTTGCCTGTATAACACGATTTCTCACGCTTTCGCTTTTTTCCGCCTGCATATCTTTCATTGATACGAGCTCTTCCGGCAGAAGACGCGGAACTGCGACATGAAGGTCTATTCTGTCAAGTATCGGCCCTGAGAGTTTTCTTCTGTATCTTTCAAGCGCCGCGGGCGGGCAGCTGCACTGCCTTTCACTGTCGCCGGCATAACCGCACGGGCATGGATTGCAGGCCGCGGCCATCAGTACCTTTGCCGGGTATACGACGCTGCCGGAAGCCCTGCTCACAGTTATGCAGCCGTCTTCAAGCGGCTGGCGCAGTGCTTCGGTAACGTCACGCTGGAACTCCGGAAATTCATCAAAGAAGAGGACTCCCCGCGAGGCGAGGCTTATCTCACCCGGGCGCAGCGAAGCTCCGCCGCCGCATATCGCCGCTGTGCTTGCGGTGTGGTGCACTGAGCGGAAAGGCCTCTCGCGCGACAGTTCAAAAGGCAGGCCGGCAGTGCTTCTAAGCAGAATGACTTCCATGAGTTCATCATCGGAAAGCGGCGGAAGGATACCTCTCAACGCTCGGGCCAGCATCGTTTTGCCTGATCCGGGAGAGCCTATCAGCAGTATATTGTGATGCCCGGCTGCGGCTATCTCCAGCGCGCGTTTTGCAAAGCTCTGGCCTTTGATATCGGCAAAGTCGGGATCGGCATGCGGCGGGATATCTCCGATCGTGCGGACGGGCACCTGCTCAACTGTCTTTTCGCCGCGAAGATGTCTGAAAAGTTCCTGCAGGCTGGATGCGGCATATGCGCGGACGCCTTCTACGAGAGATACTTCTTCGGCGTTGTCTGCCGGCACGAAAAGTTCCATGTTATTCTCTTTAGCGAAAAAGGCCGCCGGGACTGCGCCTCTGACGGCACGCAGGCGGCCGTCGAGCGCGAGCTCTCCGATAAAAAGCGTCTTTCGGGGCAGTTTGATATATCCGGCTGCCGATGCAAGCGACACAGCTATAGGCAGATCAAGCAGTGCTCCTTCTTTGGGTATATCTGCCGGAGCAAGGTTGATAGAAACACGTCCGCGCAAATTTACCCCTGTAGCACGGAGAGCTGCGCGGACACGCTCCCTTGCCTCCCTGACTGCGGTGTCGGCAAGCCCTACTACAGATATAGCAAAGAGGCCCCCGCTTATATCGACTTCGACCTCTACCGGGACTCCGTTTATACCACGCAGCGTCAGTCCGCAGACATTATTCATTTATTAAAGGCTCCGTGATATTCCTGATATGTTCCACCACAGGCTCTTTTCCATCTTCCAGCGTGACAGCCACAAGGTCTATGCGCCAGAAGCCGCAGTAGTTCCTCGCTTGGGCCCATCTGCCTGCGGCTTGCATCAGATTTGCTATCTTTTTCGGACCGACGCTTTCGGAAGCGCTCATTATCCAGCTGCGGCTCCTTGTTCTTACTTCGACAAAGACGATCTCGTCCCGGTCTTTAGCTAAAATGTCGATCTCACAGCGGCCTGTACGGATATTTCTTCCTATAAGGATGAAACCGATATTCTCAAGATATGCTGCGGCGGTATCTTCGCCCAGCATACCTTTTGCAAGATGTGGCGTATCAGAGGAAAAGAGGGGTTTTGAAACGGGAGCTGCAAGGTTTCTGTCAGATGAGGTCTTTATGCCGCGAAGAGCTGCTTTTTCAAAAGATCGTTGGTGCATTCTACTCCTTCACTCCTCTGAATGTCAGTCTGTGTATCGGGGACGGACCGTAACGCGCAATAAGCTCTTTGTGGAGAGCGCTCGGGTACCCTTTATGCTTTTTGAACTGATACTGCGGATATATCCGGTCCATCGTCTCCATTATACGGTCACGAAGGACTTTTGCAATAACGGAAGCGGCAGAGATCGCAGGCACTTTATCATCGCCGCCTGTGACCGTCTTTTGGGCGGCCGCAAGCCCCGGTATTTTTCTGTTTCCGTCGACAAGAACAAGGTATGGCGATATGGGCAGTTTTTCTATTGAACGTTTCATGCACCATAGCGACGCCTGCAGGATGTTTATTCTGTCGATCACAGCCGCGCTGCATGCCTGTGCCCGCCATACGACGCCGCAGCCGCATATTTTATTATACAGAATCTCACGCTGTTTTGCGCTGAGCTTTTTTGAATCGCGAAGTCCGTTGTCAAGCAGAAATCGGCGCTGTTCCCCATCAAGCACCGCAGCGGCTGCCACCACCGGGCCTGCGAGCGGCCCCCTGCCGGCTTCGTCCGTACCTGCTATTATTATATTATGTCTGTATTTCAGATCGTTTCCCACAGCGGAGGATCTTCAGGCGCCTCAAGGCTCATGCGCCCGAATCTGCCTGACGCAAACGACTCAAGAAAAATGCTTCCCGTGCTTGCAGTATCAACTGCGCCGCCGGACTTTAACCTGCCCAGTCTTACGCCGATGTTCTCCAGTATCTCGGCGGGAGTGCCTTCAGCTTTTACATTCCAGGCCTTTTCAACTCCCTGCCACAGGCCTCTTGCGATCAGAAAGGCTATGCATTCTTTTGCATGTTCTTCTGTATCCCCTATTACCTGGCCGCGCGAGGAGCCGATCCAGGAGATCAGCTTATGAGCCTTTGCACCGCTGTGCGGATCAAGTATCCCGGGAGAATCGGCAAGAAGAAAGCCCCTTCCCGAGAACCAGGAAACCCCCCTGGTGATTCCGGGGATGCCCCCCACCCGGGCCGCTTTTCTTCCGACCAGCTGATTTATCAGCATCGATTTGCCTACGTTCGGGATACCGACTACCGCGACTCTAAGATCACGGAAGGATGGTTTTCTTGCTGTCATCATTTTTGAAAGGTCACCCACGCCGCCTTTGCGCAAGTCAAGCGCAAAAGATGCAAAGCCGCTCTTTTTCAATTCAGCCTTCCAGCGTTTCGTCATCTTTTCCTCCGCCAGATCGGCCTTTGAGAGCGCGACCAGCGTTTCTATCCTTCCGGAAAAAAGCGAAAGCAGCGGCGATGACGTCAGACGGGGAGCGCGAGCATCCCTGACCTCTATCATGAGGTCGATATTCGCGGCAAGCGTTTCAAGCTGACGCCTGCCTTTTGCCATATGCCCGGGATACCATACAGTACGGGGCATTAATCAATAAAACCTATGCGTGTCAGCGGCCAGTATCTGAAAAGAGCCGGACCTTTGATAAAGCTCGCCGGGACAAACCCCCAAAATCTTCCGTCCTGCGAATTAGGCCGGTTGTCGCCAAGGCAGAAATAATTTTTATCCGGAACTGTCAGCACCGGCATATTGTAACTGTCTGTGTTTTTTACATAAGGTTCGAAGAGCTCTTTGTCATTTACGTAGACCGAGCCGTTTTTCATCTCTATCTTATCGCCCGGCAGCCCGACTATCCTCTTTACAAAATCACGTCTGGGATCTATCGGATATTTGAAAACCACTATATCTCCGCGCTTCGGATCCGTACCCGGCAGATGATACCAGAATTTCAGGACCAGGACGCGGTCGCCTATATCGAGAGTTGGGATCATCGATCCGCTCGGGATCCAGAAAGCCTGGATGACAAATGTGCGCAGTATAAGAGCAAGGACAACAGCCCAGAGAACGGTTTCGGCAGTTTCGCGCCACCACGGTTTAGCCAATAAGATTACCTCCCATAAAACATCATAAAACAAACGATATATCAGCAGAGCGCATCCGGCAGAAATGTAATATCGGCAAGCATCGCGGTATTTCCCTCAAGTTTCGGGTATACTGTGCCTTTTTTTGAAAGATCCAGGGTGACGATATTGACGCCGCCGGGGTTCTGTACTTCAACGCGCGTTCCCGCAATGCCCAGCAGATTGGCCGCTATCGCGCTTGCCGTGGAGCCTGTGCCGCAGGAAAGCGTCATATCCTCAACGCCGCGTTCGTAAGTCATCACGTCCAGACGGCGTCCGCTCTCATCCGCTGCTGCGAAATTGACATTCGTACCTTCCGGGAAAAGATCAAGGCGGTTTCTTATCTCTCTGCCGAGCTCCGCATATCCTTCAAAGGAACGGCTGTGCTTTTTTTCGAAGATAACTGTATGGGGAACGCCCACATTGAGGAATGTATATTGAAAAACAGCGCCGCCGGCGCTTATAGAAGCTCCAACGACCGGAGAGGAGATATCCACCGGGGACATATCGATCGTGACGACCCGCCCCTTCACGACAGCATGCACCTCACCTGCAAGAGTCTCCATTTTCATGTCGGGAGAAGATACGATTCCTTTTTCGAGCGCAAAGCGCGCTATGCACCTTGCTCCGTTGCCGCACATCTCTCCTTCGCTGCCGTCGCTGTTGAAGAGCCGCATCCTGAAATCCGCACTTGCTGAAGGTTCGACCGCCAGAATGCCGTCGGCACCCAAAGACTCGCGCCTGCGGCAAAGCAAGCGCGCGAGCCTTGAAAATTCGTCCTTATCTACAGCGAGCTGTCTGTTGTCAACGACAAAAAAATCGTTACCGTTACCGTTCATCTTGGTGCAGCACAGCATACAGACATGCTCCTCTCGTTTGGAAAGTCGTTACTGGCGTATTTTAACACATAACGACATCGGAGGGATATATTAAAGATGAGCTTAGAAAAGCCTGTCTGTAATGATGGCGCAGCCTGAATGATTTTATCACACGGCTTTAGCGCCGCCGTTTCCGCCTGCGCCGGGCAGTACGGGCGTCATGCTGTATATGCTTGCTCCTACAGTCATGAGATTGTGCAGCAGCGCAGAAAGCGCAGGCGCTGCCATGCCGAACAGGCCCGCAAGGAGCAGCGCGGTATTTATGCCGATTATAAAAGCATGGGCATTATGTATCTTTCTCATTGTCCCGGCACATATCCTTCGCGCCTCTCCGAGGGATGCAAGGTCGTTGTTCAGAAGTACGATATCAGCCACTTCCCTGGCTATATCGGCTCCGCTGCGCATCGAAACGCCTGCTGCTGCCGCAGAAAGCGCCGGAGAGTCGTTGATGCCGTCCCCCACCATTATCACCGTTCGTCCTTCCGCGGCAAGGCGTCCTATGTATTCCGACTTATCTGTTGGAAGCATCTCAGAAAATACATCTGTTATCCCAAGCAGTTCAGCGGTATTTCCTGCTGCCTTTCTGCTGTCACCGGTCAGCATGACGATACGTCTGAACCCCTCACCGCGCAGCTGACTTATCACGCCGGCAGCCTCCTCCCGCGGAGGATCTGATATGCAGATGATACCGGCCAGCCTCTGCCCTACTGCCAGGAAGAGCAGAGAATAATGCGACGTCTCATCTTCAATGATGCGTCTGTCATCATCTGTCATGACGATTCCTTCATCTTCGAAAACAAAGTGCGAGCTTCCTATTATCACTCTCTCTCCGCGAAGTTTAGATGCGATTCCGTGTGCTACGATATATTCGACTTCCGCATGCTCTTCGGCATGGCGCAGCCCCTTCTCCTCTGCCCTGCGCACTACCGCCTTTGCAAGCGAATGAGGGAAATGTTCTTCCAGGCACGCCGCTAACTTAAGCATCTCATTTTCGTCAAAGCCGTCCATCGCTATCGTTTTGACGACTTTAGGCTCGGCGGCGGTAAGAGTTCCGGTCTTATCGAAAACTATCGTCTCCGCTGAAGCCAAAGCCTCTATATACCGGCCTCCCTTGATAAGGACACCGTGTTTTATGCCTTCCCGCATTGCCGACAGGATAGCAAGCGGAGTCGAAAGCTTTATAGCGCAGGAATAATCGACCATAAGCGCCGCGGAAGCCCGCAGAGCGCTGCGTGTAAATATATATACAAGAAGAGCCAGCGCAAAATTAAAAGGCACTATTGCGTCGGCTAAACGCTCTGCCCTGCCCTGCACCGATGCTTTGCGTGTTTCCGACTCCTCCACTGTGCTTATTATCCTGTTTATCCTTGTCGAGTCGCCTATTGCGGTGACCTTTACCGCTATCATCCCTTCTTCGACTATAGTGCCGG
>JAEEYY010000065.1 GCA_016288355.1 Synergistes sp. | reverse complement strand
GTATTCGAGCGCCACGTCGGTCCTCTGAACGCTGAACAGTCCTTCTCTAAGCTTCAGCTAATCGGGCTTCAGTATCAGTGCGTAGCTGTACTTTTTCCACAGCATGATAAAGACGGGAAATACCAGCCAGCAAAAAAGCCAGTACCAGTAAAAGCTGCGCCACGCGGGCCTGTAGATCTTTGAACGGCATTCTGTCAAATCCTGTGCCCCCTTTTCTAAAAGCTAATACGTTTTTTTACCCTTGTGTTCGCATCAATTTTATTATCAGGATGCGACAGGATAATGGTCGCTGCTCACGCGGGCGGGATTTTGCTTCATCTGCCGGATATGATCACAGAAGTTCTGCGTAATATCAGAAATCGAGAAATACAAGATGATTGTAAATTCCGTCTTTGATCCCGCATGGTATGTAACGGCGGGAAAGATGTCGGAAGACCCGGCGCCGGAAGACATATGGGAGTTCGTTTTCCTGATATCGCGCGAAAGCGCCGTTGTCCAGTCCGGCCTCTGCGCGGGTTCTTTCCCGTGATGTCAGCCACGACATTTATCCTGTCGCATACAGATAATAAAATGGTGCCTAAACAACACCAATTGAGTGATTGCTGTGCTTCGCGATTTTCAAAACTTGGACGACCATCCAAAATGGCGCGTCGTTAAGGAGGTGTAAAAATTATATAAAATGGGAGTAATAGCTTTTATGGGACCGGAAATATTGGTGTCTGATCAACCAACATTTGAGAAAAGAATTCCGCTTACCGCGGTGTGCGCTTTCTCAAAAATGTGTGAATGCGACAGCTGCTTCGGATGCTCGCATGATCCAAGATACGGCAGATGGGAGAAATATCTTACCGAGGATGATCAAATGAGATTTTTGTCACATCACTTTATAAGATAAACAATATTTACCCTGAGCGACACTCTTTTTTCGCGCAGGGTCTTGAATCAGGCATTAATGAAATTATCCTTGTAACGACGATTAATATTTACAGGAACAGATTTTTACCTTCTCATGCTTTTGGCGTATTCCGTTACATATTTCCAGATGGCGTATAATTCCCTGTCGTTTGCCGCCGACTGGTAAGACTGCGTGTGGAA
Organism: Synergistes sp.; assembly: GCA_016288355.1. GTDB lineage: Bacteria > Synergistota > Synergistia > Synergistales > Synergistaceae > Synergistes. Next base: position 7,339 of record JAEEYY010000065.1, on the reverse strand, counting down.
GCCTTTATTTACGATATTCTTAGTCCCGATAGTCGTATCGTAGTACACTTCCAGATATTTATATTTTGGTGTCACCGGGTCAAAGGCCATTACCTGCGCTATCTCCCGGACAAGATTCCCGTTGTAGAATCTTCTGGGGTCTCCGTGTTTGGGGTACGTCAATACCGTTGCACGGTAATACCTTCCGACTTCTTTTATCTCAATTGACTCCCGCAAAACGCAGGTCTCTCTGAAAGAACTTTTATATACGGTCACATAGTCTGCAAATGATGCTGACGCCATAAAAAGGACCGAAACTGCCGCAAGCAGCAAGATCACTGTTTTTCTCATTTTATGAATTCCTCCCCGGCAGTGTATTGAGCCAGTTTATGCGGACCGAGCCGTTATCCTTTGTTGTTTTCAAGGCGTCAGCTGACAACTGCCCGGTCAAACGCCGGCCTTGCGAAAATATCAGCGCTTTGCATATTTTGTGCCGCGGCCGCGGCCGTTCTTTTTGATATACCCTGCGTCAAGCAGCGTGTCGAGCAAGCGAATCGTTTTGTCTCTGCTCCACCCGGTTCTTTCCGCGATCTCCCTGCCGGAAAGAACCATTCCGTCTGTCAGAGCGCTGAGGAGCTTTCGGCCGTCCGCGGTGATCTCAATATTTATATTTTTGCACGGCAGGACGACCTTTACCGTATTGTCCGTGATCTCGAACTCTGGCTTTACCGCTTCTCCGGCATACGCATCCATTATTCTTCTGATCCCGGTACCGAACATCTCGATATAATGCAGTCGGAAAAATATATTCCCGATAACGGGATTCCGCAGGACGGATATATATCCGTTCAGATACTCTTCTTTTGTAACGCCCCTCGGCAGGCCGTCGGGAGAAGTGATCTCGATCCTGTCTGAAAACATAGCTATCCTGATATGGGAATCAATGTCCCATGTCCTGTGAACAAGCGCATTTGCTGCTGCCTCACGAAATGCCGTTTCCGGAATGGCCTCAACTGTTTTTCTTTCAAAACTTTCGATTTTTTCATATTGATAATAGCGTCTAAAGACCGAGACCGCCATATCGTACTGTTTGAGTATGGAGATCCCGGAAAAAGTTTCCCTGTCCATTATTTCGCTTACCGTATCGCCAAATCTGGCAATATCGATTCCGCTGTACCGGTTTTTATCGGAAAAGAGCGCCGCGGCAATGTTGAATTTTTTGTCCGCGTCCATAAGTCCAAAAGTACGTAAGATATCATCACTTAATGCCTTTATGCTAAGCTTCTCAACGAGCTGTGATTCTAAATAATGAAAAGTCAGATGCTCCTCTTCGCACGGAAGTCCCTCAAAATACAGGTTTGCCCCTTCCAATGCCAGCCTCTTAAGTTCGATATGGTCAGCTTCCAGCGTCGACGTGTCGCTCCTGCGGTAAGCCTTTCCTCTGTACAGGTAGGGCTTGTATCTCCCTTCAGATACGTTCAGAGTTATCACATTCGTTCTACGGTTGATGCTGATGGAATAATCCGGTTTGGGAGTGATGCTGTCATTGATACGGTTTTCTATATCAAGACATGCCCTGTCCGGATCAGCCACTCCTATTGCTTTTCCGTCGTCATCCACCCCGAATAAGATGGAACCGCTGCCGAAATTTGCAAAAGCACAGACAGTTTTAAGAAAGGTGTTTGAAATTTCACGTTTGAACTCAAGAGTACGGCTCTCTTTCATTGCAAAAACCTCCATTATTTAACACCGATATCCTACTATAACTGCAACGATAATGCAATGAAAAATTTTACATTGCATTATCGTTGCATAATTCATATGATAATTAGGTAATAAATGAGGAATTTTACAACGATTTTGTTGTATAAGAAATAAAAAAATGACCAGGGAACTACTGCCACGCGCCATTTGAAGATTTGCCGTTTAAAGGAACCGGCCGGTTATTTGACTATCCGCACCCTGTACATGCCGCTTATCGCGCGTATGCGGTCAAGCGCTTCGCGCTGTAAGTCTACGAAACACGACCGGCAGATACAGCATATCCTTTAAGCCCGCGGTACATCTGTCAAGGGCCGGATACATGCCCTCTCTGCTGGCTAATTTTCTTTTTTGAGAGCACTGTGGAATAGAACGCGGTGAGAAGGATTATCGCACCGCCCAACAGCTCTTTGAAGGTCGGTATCTCCCCTAAAAGAAGTGCCGCGTAGATTATGCCGTACGGGGTCTCAAGGCTCGAAATTATGCCCGTCGTCTGCGCTCTGACGACTTTCATTCCGCTTATGACCAGCGAGTGCGCAAGGCCGGTAAAGACGACGCCGAGCGGTTATCCTTTGGCAGCCGTACGGCTTCCCTGCCGTCTTTATTAGAGTTTTTGTTTAAAAAGCACTTACTTTTTAACTATTTTATCCTTCAAGTGCGACAGAATAAGTGTCATGGCTGACATACGGTGGGAATAACCCTTTCATTTCAAGATGTGATCACAGAGTTTTCAATAATGCAAAGTAAAACGATAAATGCAGTTTTAAGTGATTTATTAGATAATCACCATCGGCTTAGCCGGGAGTTCTCTTTAAACAATATAAGCCAGGAATGCGTGTGTCCCCGGCATAGCTTACATTCCACAGCTTTGCAGCCTAAAACGGATGTTTTTTGTTGAACTAAGTACCTTTTTAACGGGTCGTTCGAGCCAAAGGGCTGAAAAAACGAAAAGCCCCCTCTGCCGAAGCCGAAACAACACCTTCCGCCGCGCGTATAAATGGCAATGATCGCCAGGCTTGCTCTGTGCCAGTTTTGTCTATATAATATGCTTATAAAATATCTATTGTGCATATAATATGCATATTAAGGAGTGCAAGACATGCCTACGACATCAATGAACATCCGCATGGACTCAGAAGTTAAAAAAGAAGCGCAGGAGCTTTTTTCGGAATTCGGGCTTGATATGACAACCGCCATAAATATTTTCCTTAGGCAGTCGATTCGTGAACGTGCGCTGCCGTTCGCAGTGCGCATGACATCTCCCAAACCGAACTCCGCGACGATTGCGGCTATGGACGAAGGCGACGAGATAATAAGATCCGGCAGAAGAAGGTTCAAAACCGCGGACGAAATGTTTTCCGAGCTTGGTATATAGCCATGCTTCTGCCTGAATACACAAGTCAATTCAAAAAAGACCTGAAAACGCTTCAGAAAAGGCAGTTTGATATCGAGTCGCTGAAAGATGTCATACGCCTCCTTTGCTCGGAGGCCGCACTTGCCCCAAGGCACCGCGACCATCAGCTCACCGGAAACTGGAGAGGCCGCAGGGAATGCCACATCTCCCCGGACTGGCTGCTGATATACAAAACCGGAGACGGAATTATTCTCTTTGAGCGCACGGGCTCGCACAGCGACATATTTTCAAATTAGCCCGGACTGATAATAAAAGCGGCGCAGGACTTTTGAGATCCTGTGCCGTTTTTGGTAACTGCTGCAGATAAGCGCCGCGCGATTTTTGCTTCAATGCAGCGTTTTGGGCCTTAGTTTCTCACTTCGGCCGGTTATTTGACTATCCGCACCCTGTACATGCCGCTTATCGCGCGTAAGCGGTCGGGCGCTTCGCGCTGTAAGTCCCGGAATATGACGGGCAGATACCGCGTATCCTTCACGCCCGCGGTACATCTGTCAAGGACCGGATACATGCCCCTTTGCCGGCTAATTTTCTTTTTTTGAGAGCACTGTGGAATAGAACGCGGTGAGAAGGATTATCGCACCGCCCAACAGCTCTTTGAAGGTCGGTATCTCCCCTAAAAGAAGTGCCGCATAGATTATGCCGTACGGGGTCTCAAGGCTCGAAATTATGCCAGTCGTCTGTGCTCTGACTACTTTCATGCCGCTTATGACCAGCGAGTGCGCAAGGCCGGTAAAGACGACGCCGAGCAGAGCGAGCAGGCAGACGTCTTTCACGCATAAAGCCGGGCGCAGGTAAAAGAAGAGCGGCGCCAGCACCACCGCAGCCGTGCACTGTTCGTAGAAGGCTACGACCGCTCCCTGGTATTTCAGCGCAAAGATTCTGTTTATCAGCGAAATGAAAGACCAGGTAAAGCTGCTGAGCATCCCCCATGCAATGCCGAGCGTCATCGTGTTGGCAAGATGGAATTCCGGCACGATGATTATCACGCCTATAAACATGATTATCGAACAAAGCAGGTCCTTTTTTTTCAGCTTTTCATGAAACATTGCAGGTTCCGCGAAGGTTACGAAGATAGGGTAGGTGGCAAATGTGATCAGCGCGATGGCTACAGTCGACACTTTCACTGACTGGTAGAAAGCCGACCAGTGCAGCGCCAGCACCGCGCCGGTAAAGATGATAAGGAGGTATTCTTTCAAAGAATCAAGCCTGATGTCTATATGTTTTATTTTGAAAAAGGCAAAAAAGGATATGCTTGAAAAGACTACTCTGCCGAATGTGATCAGCGGAGCCGGGACAGATACAAATCTGCCGAAAAGCCCCGTTCCTCCGAAGAGCAGGACGCCTATATGTATTTTGAGCAGACTCTTTGCTTTTATGTCCATCAGAAGTTGATTACCCTCCGTATCTGCAAAGAAAACAGAAAGAGCGCATGCCGCGCTCCCTCCGGTTTTCCCTGTCAATTTTTCATTCTATTAAAACGTTGTTTACTTTGACCGTAACTCCTGCCGCTTTTTTGAACAGCAGAGCCTTTTCTCGCATGAACTGCGCATCCGGCGGCTGTATCTCATCAAGCACGTATTCTTTTTCCAGACGTTTGTAAGTCTCCGTGCCCAGCCTGTGATAGGCCAGGAATTCCATGAAGCGGAGTTTCTTAAGGCCGCGCACGTATTCCGCAAGCTTTATCAGGTCTTCGTCTTCGTCGTTTATCCCCGGTATCAGCGGCGTGCGTATGACTATGCCGAAACTGCAGGCGCTTTCGTCCGCACGCTTGATGTTGTCCAGTATCTGCGCGTTGTCAATACCTGTGAGCTTCCTGTGTTTTTCGGGGTCAATATGCTTTATGTCCGTATGAAGAAGGCTTATATAGGGCAGGATCGGCTCTATCTTCTCCCATGGCGCGCAGAAGCTGCTTTCTATCGCGCACTCTATGCCTCGGCTGCGGCAGCCGGCAAGCACTTCTTTGAGAAATTCCGGCTGCGAAAGCGGCTCTCCGCCGCTTACGGTAAGCCCGCCGCCTGAGTGGAAGAAGAAGAGTTCGTCTTTCGCTATCTCACGGACCGCCTCTTCTGCGGTCATTAACGTGCCGTAGGGGGTTATCGCTGAATTCGGGCAAACCGGCACACAATGGAAGCAGCCCGCGCACTTTTCCCGGTCTGTTTTTACCCGGCCGCCTTCTATTGAAAGCGCGCCGTTTGGGCAGGCTTTTACGCATCTGCCGCAGAGGGTGCATTTTTCGTGCGTGATACCGCGCTCCGGTTCGAATTTCTGCGATTCGGGCGTCGAGCACCAGAGACAGCGCAGCGGACAGCCTTTGAGGAAAAGGACTGTCCTGAGTCCGTCTCCGTCATATATCGAGCTTCTTTCGAAGCGCAGCACGGTGCCGGTGGTCTTGCGCGGGCTTTCCATGTTTTTATCCTTAGCCGCAGGTCATGCAGTTGACTGAGCTCTGCGTGGTGCGCGCGATTATGTCGTTCTGCACGTCTTCGCCCAGTTCGACGAAGAAGGCCGTGTAGCCGGCGACGCGCACGAGGAGGTCTTTGTATTCCTCCGGGTGTTTCTGAGCGTCTATGAGTTTCTTCTGGTCCACTATGTTGAACTGGATGTGGTAGACACCGAGCGAGCAGAGCGTCTTCAGCATGGCCATGATCTGCTGTACGCCGTTTTCGCTGTGGGCCATCTGCGGGTCTAATTTCATGTTGAGCAGCGTGCCCTGTACGAAGCGGTCGTGCGGTATGTTTGCTACGGATTTGAGTACCGCAGTCGGGCCGTTGACGTCTGTTCCGCCGTTGGGGCTGACTCCGTCGGCAAGCGGCTTCCATGCGCGGCGACCTGACGGCAGGGCTCCCACTTCTTTGCCGAACGGGGTGTTGCCGGATACCGGCAGGATGCCCGGGGTCATAACGCCGAATTTGCTCCTGTAGCTTTCTATCTCGTCGGCTATGAAGCCGAAAAGTTCGGCCGCCAGTGTGTCGACAAACGGGTCATCATTGCCGTACTTCGGCGCTTCTTTGCAGGCCTTGAGTATCTCAGGCACGTCTTCAAAGTCGCTTGCCAGTGCGCTTAAGAGCTGGCGCATATTGCATGTCTTATCATCGTATACGAGCTTTTTGACGGCGGCAACGCTGTTGATGAGGTCTGCTACGCCTATGCAGATTATGCCGTTGCCGGTGTTGTATTTGGCTCCGCCCCAGGCGTAGTCCTTCGCGTTTTCGATGCACTCTTCAAAGCTTATCGAAAGCGCCGGCACCGGACGCTCGAAGCAGATCTCGTCGATGATATGGCTGGCCTTGACGGTCGTGCGTATCACATAGTGCAGCTGGCGCTTGAGGGCGTCAAGGAAGTCTTCGTATGTTTCAAACGTGGTTGGATCTCCGGTCTCTGCGCCGGCAAGCACACCGGTCTTGCGGCAGCGCCCGTTTAAGAGCGTGAATTCCACGATGCTGCCAAGGTTGATGTCCGCAAGTGCCGAGTAGGCGCGGAGTTTGCCGGCAAGGTTGGTCTCGACGCAGCCGCCGGGGTTCCAGTTCCACGCCTCGTTGTAGGGGACGCCTTTGTTCATGAGCATCCTTATTCCCACTTCATCGTTGTGGAAAGCGGGGAAGCCGGTGCCCATCACCATCAGGTCGACTATTTTGCGCAGGAAGGAGTTGGGGTTCTTCGCCATGTTGTAGCGCACCGAAAGCGACGGCTGGTAGAGTTTGGTATCCATGGTCGCCTGGATTATCATGTAGGAGAGGTCGTTCACGGCGTCGCGCCCCAACTTGTCTATGCCCCCTGCACAAAGGTTCTGGAACATCGGGTAACCGGAGGAGTACTCTGCGGTCTTTTCGTCCTGGAAGACACAGGGCTCGGAGAATTTTACCCACAGGCAGTCGAAAAGTTCCTGCGCCTCTTCCGGCGTGATGCGGCCGGCTTCCAGGTCCGCTTTATAGTAGGGATAGAGGAACTGATCCATGCGCCCGGGGTTGTAGGCCGCGGCGTTCTGTTCCATGAAGATGCAGACCTGATAGAAGTAGAAGGACTGCATTGCTTCGCGGAAGGTGCGCGGCGGGTAGGCCGGCACACGGCGGCATGTCTCTGCTATCTGAAGCAGCTCTGCTTTGCGCCTTGGGTCTTTCTCTTCTCCTGCAAGGCGGTCCGCTTCTGCGGCATAGCGCTCCGCGAGTATTTCCATACCTTCGGCGG
>JAEEYY010000064.1 GCA_016288355.1 Synergistes sp. | reverse complement strand
TTCCCTACCCTTGTTATCGCTGCTCATTCAGTGATCTTGCCTTTCCGGATATACAACGTAAAACGCAGTATAAGCTAATTCTATAAAAATTCTATCAGAAATTGATTTTTTTGCTATGGCATTTTTCACCGAAAAAGTATATTCTTAGCGAGGCAAAAAAGGATATTCACGGAGGTCATTTTCTTGCATCTTAACTTTCGGGAGATAACGCTCGAAGACGCCGCGGGATATATATCCCACTGGAATATGTGTACCCAGCGCACTTCCGACTACTGCTTCCCAATAATATGGAGTCTGGGCTCCGATTACGGCACAAAAGTTGCCTACGACGAATCAACAGACCTTTACTGGCTTCACCAGGATAAGAACGCGCTTACGGATCTGGCGCCGGTGGGGCGCTGGCAGCGAGAAGACTGGCCGGAGATACTCAGATCCCGTTTCGGAAAAAGTGCGAAACTGTATCTTGTTCCGGAAAAGCTGGCAGATCTCTGGCAGGCAGAGCTTAAAGGCATCGCAGAGGTCAGCATGACAGAAGACCGCGGCACCTGGGAGTACCTGTACGATATACACGCGCTCGCCTCACTTGCCGGCAACAGGTACATGAAAAAGCGCAACCGCGTCAACCAGTTCCGCAAGAATTACGATTACACTTTTGAGCCGGTAACGGACGAGATACTTGCCGAGATATCCGACTTTCAGTATTCCTGGTGCCAGGTGAACCGCTGCGGCAGCAATGTCGGGCTGCTTCAGGAAAATCACGGCATACAGAAGATACTTCAAAACTGGCACCGCATCCCGAATCTGTGCGGCGGCGTTATCAGAATCAAGGGAGATATCGCAGCCTACACGATAGGCGAACTGACGGGAGATATGCTTATCGTCCATTACGAAAAGGCCAGTCTCGAATACGGCGCGGCCTACCAGGTGATCAACATGGAATTCCTGCGCCATATGACCGAAGAGCACCCGGAGCTGGTCACCGTCAACAGAGAGGAGGACATGAACGACGCGGGGCTGAGAGCTGCGAAGATGTCCTATATGCCCTGCGGCTTTCTTAAAGAGTGCAGCGTTGAAATAAGATTTTTATAGTATTTATGGTAAAATTTCCACTGAAATATAAATCGAAAAACGGAGGATGCTTATGATGAGACTTTTAGCAATAGGCGCAGCGGTGGCGGCAGCGGCAGCCATGATATTCCCCTTTGCGGCAAAGCCGGCGGAAGCGGCGGAAGCAAAACGTCAGATCGCCACATTTGAAACGAATTACGGGACTTTTAAGATCGAACTCTACAACGACCTTGCGCCCAATACGGTAAAGAACTTCACCGATCTTGCGGAAAAAGGCTTTTACAACGGCCTGATCTTTCACCGCGTGATAGACCAGTTCATGATTCAGGGCGGCTGCCCGCGCGGCAACGGCATGGGCGGCCCCGGCTACACTATTCCCGATGAGTTCGGCAAAGGGCTCAAGCACAGCGGCCCCGGCATCCTTTCGATGGCAAACGCGGGCCCCGATACCGGCGGGTCGCAGTTCTTCATCACGCTGGTCCCCACTCCGTGGCTTGACGGCAAGCATGCGATATTCGGACATGTGGTCGAAGGGATGGACGTCGTGGAGACTATCGGGCATGTGCCGACCGATTCTTCGGACAGACCGCTTAAAAAGGTCGTAATGGAAAAGGTAACGATCAAATAGAGGGCATAAGGATCCCGGAAGCGATACCGCGCAGCGCGAAGAGAACATTACCCGCGCCGCGCGGTTTTTTTTTGCCTGCCATCTTTAAAAGCCGGCGCTGCCGCAAGAGGCTCGTCACGTCAGTCCGGCCGTAAAGGGATAGAAAGCTGACGGCCCTTTGTGTTAAAATGGCTTAAATGGGAGCTTATGCCCGTTAATTTTTCATAAAACGGAGGAAATAGATTCAGATGCTGAGGATAGAAATGGCCGGCGGTGATGTGCTTTACTGCGAAAAAGGCACAACTGTGCGCGAACTCCTGACTAAAGCCGAATTTCCCGATCTGGAAAAGACTCTCGCGTGCCGGGTCAACCATATACAGCGCCCGCTTTCGTGGAAGCTGGCGATAGATTCCTTCGTTGAACCTGTTATGACAGACAGCATCGAAGGCATAGAAGTTTACACCCGCACCGTGGCGTTCATGCTGACAGCTGCTGCGACGCGCATCAAAGACATCCGGCTCCACCTTACCCAGTCGATGTCATATTCATACTACTACGAATCGCCCGACAGGGAACTGACCCCCGAAGACTGCAGGGATATCGAAGCTGAGATGCACCGCATGGTCAGGGACAATGAGCCGATAACGCGCGTGGTCATGCCGGCCGACGAAGCACGCGCGGTGATGACGAAACAGGGCTACGTCGACAAGGAGCGCCTGCTGTTCTATACCGGCACGGATCCGGTCATCCTTTACAAATGCAGCGGCGTTTACGACTTTTTCGGAGGAGCTCTTGCGGACAGCGCCGGAATAACGCCTACTTTTGAACTGCGGAGCTACAAGGGAGGCATATTTATTTCAGGTCCCACGCTCTCGGATCCGTCGCGCACAATGGCGTTCATAGAATCGCCGAAACTCTTTACCCTTATAGATATGCATACGGACTGGCTGCAGAAGCTGCATGTCAGCACTGCGGCGGAGATACATGCCCATGTCGCCGCCGGACGCGCCAGCCAGATGATAATGGGCTGCGAAGCGCAGCACACAACGGTGCTGGCAGAGATCGCGGCCAAAATATATAAGCGGGGAGACGTCGGGCTTATATGCCTTGCCGGACCTTCAAGCTCCGGGAAAACGACGTCTTCCCGCCGCCTGAGCGTACAGCTGCTTACCTACGGGATAACCTCGGCAACGCTTGAGCTGGACAATTACTTTGTAAACCGTGAAAAGACGCCTCTCGGCAGCGACGGAAAATATGATTTTGAAGCGCTGGAAGCTCTTGACCTGGATCTGATAAACGAAAACATATCCGATCTGCTGGCCGGCAAAGAAGTCGAGACTCCAAAATTTGACTTCATCGCGGGCAAAAGGACAAAGGGTAGAAAAATGAAGCTTGCACCGGGGCAGGTGCTCGTGATCGAAGGCATACACGGCCTGAACGACAGGCTGACCGAAAGCATTGACCCGGAGAGAAAATTCAGGGTATTCATATCCCCGCTGACGGGAACGAACATAGACTTCCACAACCGCATAGGCACTACCGACACTCGGCTGCTGCGCCGCATGGTAAGGGACGCCAGAAGACGCGGACACTCGGCGGAGGCCACCCTTGCGATGTGGCCGTCGGTCGTCAGAGGGGCCCATCGCTTCATATTCCCCTATACTGCCAATGCCGACGCACTTTTCAACACCTCGCTGCCGTATGAGATATGTGTGCTCAAGGGTTATGTGCTGCCGCTCCTGTTGACGGTAGGCGAAGACTCTCCGGTGTACGGCGAAGCGCTGCGTCTTCTTTCGATGCTGCAGTATATACCGGTGATCCCCTCGGACGACGTGCCTAACCTTTCGATCATCAGGGAGTTTATAGGCGGAAGCTGCTTCGAATAGGCAGCAGCCGGGCAGACTGCCGCGGTCTGCCCGGCCGGTATTTTTAAAAAGAGATCCTTATGCTGGTTCTGCACGCTCTGTGCGGCAAAGACGGTTTATACATCTGGGGAGAGCATTCCTTCGAAGAGCTTGCCTTTCCGGACGGAGAAGGACTGCTTCCTCTTCCGTGGGGCGCGGACACGGACGAACTGTCTGCAGCTCTTAAGGAGCTGTGTGTCAAACGTCCGCGCAAAAGCGCGAAAACTGCAGGTGTAAGGTTTATCCTGCCGTGCAGATGCGGCGTGCCGCTGCCGTCGACCCCGATGCTCGGTGATCTTCCCGCAGCTGAGGGGAACTATTCGTCGGCGGTCTTTTCGGCTGATGCGGTTCCGCTGGCTTTCAGCGAATTCCTGCAGCTCGAGCGCATCGTAACAGAAAACGGAGAGCGTCTGGCGGCGCCGGGCATTCTCTTTTCCGACGACTTGAAATATATCTGCACCGCAGTCGAATATGCGGCTTCTCTGGTGCGTCGGGGAAGCTTCGTTCCTGACCTGG
>JAEEYY010000063.1 GCA_016288355.1 Synergistes sp. | reverse complement strand
TCTACGTGCTGTCGCTTGCGGTAGACGCAGAGGCAAAGGGAGAAAAAAAATAGCGCGGAAAATATCGCAGATATGGATGAGAAAGAGACGGGCCCGCGGCCCGTCTCTTTTATCGTCTCTGTCATCTGTCGGTTTTGCCGGCAGTTTGTCCTTTCAAATTACCGGCTCTATTCCGCCTGTCTTTCTTTATCGCTTTCTTCAGAAGTTTCCGAATATCTTTTCCACAGACGCTTAAGCCGCTCCTCTATCCTGCTTTCCGCGCCCAATCTCCCCGGGAAGTAGAATCGTCTTACTTCGGGGGTATATGCCTGGGGGACCCAGTGATTGGGGGCGGTATGCGGATATATATAACCGCTCCCGCCGTTGCGCAGATGATCCGGCACTTCCATTATATTACCGGCCTTCACGTTTGCGCACGCAGCGTCTATCGCGGTGTAACTGCTGTTGCTCTTAGGAGCGGCGGCCAAATATATCACAGCCTCGGCAAGGATGATCTTCGCCTCCGGCATTCCCACGCGGTCTGCCGCGGCGGACGCGTTCTGCGCGATTATTAGAGCTGTCGGGTCAGCAAGCCCGACGTCCTCGGCTGCAAATATGCAAAGCCTGCGGCAGATGAACCTGACATCGTCCCCTCCTTCAAGCATACGGGCAAGCCAGTAGAGCGCAGCGTCAGGGTCGGAGCCGCGCATGCTTTTTATAAGCGCGGATATCACCGCATAATGGTCGTCGGCGCTCCTGTCATAACGCTGAGCTGCAGTCCCGGCGCTCTGCTGCACAATTTCTTCCGTAAGCACCGAGCCCCCTCCGATAGCCGCCGCCGATACCGCGGCTTCAAGGCGCGTCAGCGCCTGCCTTGCGTCTCCCCCGGCCATTTCGGCAATACGGCGCAGCAGAGGGACGGATGCGGAAACTTCAAGGCTGCCAAGCCCGCGCTGCCTGTCTGTCAGCGCCCGTGTAAGCAGTGTGCAGAGATCGTCTGCATTCAGCGGTTCGAGCGTGTAGACTACCATTCTTGAAAGCAGTGTCTTGTTTATCTCAAACCATGGATTTTCGGTGGTGGTCCCGACAAGTATAAGATCACCGGCCTCGACCGCCGGCAGCAGGACATTCTGCTGTTTGCTGTTGAAATGGTACAGTTCGTCCACAAAGGCGACGGCCGCCGCTCCCGTCAGGCTTTTTTCGCGGCGCGCGCGCTCGACCATCTCACGCAGCGTTTCGACCTTGGCGCTCACCGCATTTATCTCAAGCAGCGTCCTTCCGGTAACTGAGGCCATAAGACGGACAAGGGTCGTCTTGCCGACCCCTGGCGGGCCGTAAAGTATGCAGCTCGGTACGCGTCCTCCCTCAAGCAGGAGCCTTAGAGCTTTGCCTTTGCCGAGAATGTGCTGCTGCCCGGCATATTCGTCTAACGTGCGCGGGCGCATGCGTTCGGCAAGCGGCACTTCAAAAAGCTTTTTTCCGTAATTCAGATCGAAAAGACTGTTTTCATCCATTGCCGCGCATTATTCCTGCAATATAATCGTCAAGCGCCGACGCATCCGCCGGCGCCGGAAGTGCTGATGCGCCTGAACTCTTCACGGTGACCTGAGGGAAACGCGGCGCGATGAAGCTGCTTACCGTTTCGCCCCAGGTAAAACCCATGGACGCGGTATCAAAGGAGGGGCTTGCTTTCCAGTCGCCAGGAGAAAATACTCTTTCGGCAGAAACGCTGAATGAACCGATTCCAAGTTCCGCCGCGCGCAGAAGCCAGGAAGCTGCGTCGGGCAGAGGGGCCTCCGGCAGAGCAAAGGTGCAGGAGCAAGCGCGTTCCAGCCACGCCGCCCCCTTTGCGGCATAGAGCTCCCTGTACTCCCAGGGGACAAATTCCTTTTTTTCTTCAAACGCTTTTACAAGATCAGTCATCTTCGGGAATATGACGTCCGCCCAGCATTCCCATTCCCGTTCGTCGCGCTGCACCAAAACCCCGCGCATGCCGGCGCGGCGGGCGCCCTGAAGGTCATACAGAAAATCGCCGATATAAACGCAGCGGTTAGCCGGAGCGCCGATCTTTTCAGCGGCTGACATCAGCGCCCTGGGGTCAGGCTTTACGAACTCCATATTGTCGCGTCCCCATACATATTCCGGCAGCTCAAGCCCGATCACCTCTGCACCGCGTTTTATCACGTCCATGCAGTTGCGGGAAAGTATGCAAAAAGGAATGTCTTTTTCCTGAAGCAGCGAGATCAGACGAAACGCTCCGGGGACCGCAACTGCCCTGTCTGCCCCTGACATCTCAAGCTCTATCAGGTCGCGGTTCAGCGCTTCCCGCACTTCCTGCGGCAGCGTATGCGCCTCTTCAAGCAGCATTGCGCGCCGGCCGCCGTAATACTTTTCTCTTATACCGGAAAAATCGAGCTTCGTATCCGCAATGACGCCGTCCCAGTCAAGCAGGAAGCCGCCGGCGGCAGAAAGACTCCAGTATGGACGCATGATGACACACCTCTTATTACGGGCAGATAAAAAGCTGCGGCAGCGAATACCTCAGCAATTACCAGATCATATTATATATCAGATGGCTCTTTTTATTCAGGCATAGAAAAACCCCGCGTGGTCGTGTATGGGAGGTCTTGACCCGATCCTGTACAGGATATAAGAGCCGTCCTTTTAACCTGGTCGATAACGAGTATCTCCGCCGTCTACGGGAAAAAGCTCTTAACGGGTAAATTTGTTGGCTCAAGACTCAACCCATTTTACACGCGCCCTGCAGGGTGTTGTGTACAGAGGTGACTGACTAAATTATAGCCCGGCGCAGAAAAAAAACAAGTGGGGCAGGGCATTTTGTTTAAAATAAAAACGCCCGCCGCAAGGGCGGGCGCTTTCAGATCGTGAGATGTGATTATATGAACGCGGGCTCGAAGAACAGATCGTTTTCCGCGAACCTTGAGAGACGGAATCTGTGCAGGTCAACAAAGGGTTTCTCGCCCATGAGAAGCTCTTTGCAGACGCGTCCGCCGGAAGGACCGAACTGGAATCCGTGGCCGCTCCAGCCGCAGTCGAGAAGGAGCCCCTCCACCGGCGCCCAGTCGATGATCGCGTTGTGGTCCGGGGTGTTGTCGTAAGCGCCTGACCACTGGTGGACGACGCGGACGCCCTTCAGCGCCGGTATCCTCTTAAGGACGCTCGTAGTTACTCCTTCGAGGAACTTCGCGCTGTTGCCGGCTTCGACCGTATGCGGCTCATCCTGGTCGTCGCGTCCGAGAAGGAACGTTCCGTTCGGGCACTGTTTGAAGTAGGCTCCGTCGTCGAGGCAGAGGACCATCGGGCACTCAAAGACTTCGACGGGTTCTGTGATGAGGCAGTTATGGCGCTCCGGATAGACCGGCAGATCAACTCCTACCGTCTTTGCGAGCGGGGTCGACCAGGCTCCGGCGCAGAGAAGCACCTTCGGCGCATGCCATTCCTCGCCGTTCTCGGTAACTACGCCTTTGATCTTGCCGTTCTCGGCAAGAAGCTTCGCAACCGGCGTATAGTTCCTGATCGTAGCGCCGAGTCTCTTTGCCGCATAGCCGTAGGACAGAGTCATCGTCTGCGGGTTGATATGTCCGTCTTCTCCGCAGAAAGCCGCGCCTACGATACCGTCAAGGTTCAGATAGGGCCAGCGCTCGTGAATCTCGGCCGGCGTGAGCATCACCGACGGGATATCGAGACTTCTCTGCAGGGTAACGTTTTTCTGCAGCTGGGCCAGTACCGAATCGGCATAGGCGACCCACATATATCCCCACTGCGTGAATTCCAG
>JAEEYY010000062.1 GCA_016288355.1 Synergistes sp. | reverse complement strand
TATTCTATCCGAAACGGTGCACGACGGTTTTGTTTTAGTAGAGCGCACGACTGAATCCGGCGCGCGCCTCGGGCTCGTGGGCAAGGTCGACCTCGAGCAGTATGACTTTGTGCCGGGCAACAGCGCGCTGATTCGCGCCACAGAGGGCACCGTAGCGTCGCGCATACCTCCGCGCGTTCGCATACGCAGCCATGCCGCGATAGAAGCGCCTCACGTCATGATGCTGATAGACGACCGTGAAAAAAAGCTTATCGAACCTCTTTATGAGAAAAGAGAAAGCTTCAGAAAGCTTTATGACGCGGTGCTGATGAAAAAAGGCGGCACGCTGAAAGGCTGGGCGATCGAGGGTGAGGCCGCGGAGTCGGTGAATGACCTTCTGCTTAAGATGCAGCGCGACTCAGGCGGCTTCTTTATCTCCGTCGGGGACGGGAACCACTCCCTTGTTACCGCAAAAGCATGGTGGGACAAATTAAAAGAGACTCTTGCCCCGGCAGAAAGGGAAACCCACCCCGCAAGGTATGCGCTGGCGGAGCTGGTCAATCTTCACAGCCCGGCGCTTATATTCGAACCCGTCCACAGAGTGCTCTTCGGGACGGATCACGCAAAAGTGACGGAAGGCTTTTTATCCGCCTGCAAAAAGCTCGGAATAAAAACAGAGCCCGGCTCTGATGTGGTATTCAGAAGCTGCGGGAAAAGCGAAGGATTTTCTCTGAAGGGGACCGGCGGACGCCTTCCGGTGGACATCCTTCAGAGCTATCTCGACGTATTCCTTGCGGAAAATAAGAATGTCAGCATCGACTACATACACGGAGAAGAGACTCCGATGAAGCTCTCGGAAAAAGAGGACAACTGCGCGGTGTTTCTTAAGAGCATCGATAAAAACGCGCTCTTCCCTGCGATAGCGGCGGGCGGAGTCCTGCCGCGCAAGACCTTTTCGATGGGCGAAGCGCACGAGAAGCGCTACTATATGGAGTGCCGAAAGATCAGGCAGTCCTGAAGAATGTTTTAAGAACATATCGAAAAGGCCGCAGTTCTGCACGCTTTCAGCCGCTCTGCGGCCCTTTTTATCCGCTGTTCATGGCGCTGCGCCTCTTCTTCTGCGGTCATGCAAAGGTTATTTTTATTATGTTTTGCGAAAATCACAGCGCAGCATTAACCTGCAGGCATCTTTGCCGGAAACGGCGTTGCCGGCGCAGTTTCGGACAGGGCGCAAAAAAGTTTTTTCAGCGGCTTGCGCTTGCGATAAAATTACGATATTGTACGACTGTTGAAAAGAAGCAGATCTAACGGAGAAGGGTCTGATATTTTTATGGACGAAAATAAAGTCAGCTGGGGCAACGTCTTGAAATTCGCCGGCGCGTTCATCGCCTACCTTATCGGCGCGGGCTTCGCGACGGGGCAGGAAGTGCTTCAGTACTTCGCCTCTTACGGCTATCAGGGGCTTTTAGTCGCCGCCTTCGTGCTTCTGTGCTTTGTATATGTAGGATATGAGTTCATCGTGACCGGCTACAGCGAACGCTTTGCAAACACGAATGACATCTACAGGCACTACTGCGGAAAGTACCTCGGCGGCTTCTATGATTATTTTTCAATCGCTTTTATCTATATGTCTTATATAGTGATGCTCGGCGGAGCCGGCGCGACCGTAAGGCAGTATTATCATCTCTCTCCGATGCTCGGCTCGATCCTTATGATGGCTGTTTCCGTGATAACGGTCGTATGCGGGCTCGGCAGGATCGTAGAAGTCATAGGCACGATAGGCCCGCTGATCGTCGTTATAGCGATAGGCGTAGGCCTTGGCGGCATTTTCAGCAATCCGGCCGGAGTATCCGAAGGCGCCGCGCTCGTTTCCTCAGGCTCTCTTGAAATAACCAAGGTCGGTAGCAACTGGCTGATGGCCGGCACCTCCTACGTAGGCTTCTGTATGCTGTGGCTCGCCGCGTTCCTGGCGGCCATGGGTACGAAAGCGAACAGCAAAAAAGAAGCGGCTCTCGGCACGACGCTGGGAGCTTTAGCCTTTGTCGGCGGCGCGGTAGTCCTGATGCTCGGGCTGCTTTCGTGCATCAAAGATCTTTACGCGTCTGACATCCCGTCTCTTGTGATTGCGGAAAAGCTTTGGCCGCCGCTTGCGTCGGTCTTTTCAGTAGTGATCCTGGCCGGCATCTATACGACTTCGGTGCCGCTCCTCTGGTCGGTGTCGGCGCGCTTTGCGCATGAAAAAACGACGAGATTTTACGGCCTGACGGCAGTGTTTGCCGCCGCGGCCTGTTTTGTCGCGCTTAAACTGCCGTTCCGCCAGATCGTCAACATCATCTACGGCATAAACGGTTACGTGGGCATTATGCTGATGTTCTTCATGCTTGCCAAAACGTTAAGATCGGCTAAACTTTCCAGGAAGCCTTAACAGAACAAAATAAGAGCGTATAACAGAAGTATAAATCGGCCCGGCGGGAACGATGTTCCCAAGACGGGCCGATATTCTTTGTATATGGTTATGCCGCCCCGCAGAGAAATTCAGGCGTCCCGCCGCGGCTTGAACGATTTTACTAATATTCTGTCTTTTGTTTCTCTGTATTTTTTTATAAGAAATGGTTTAGAATATGAAAATAGCATACAAGTTTGATGTAGGGGGAGGGCGTTTCCATGACTTGATCTGTTCGTTGTGACAGCAATGTACGTGTTACATTTTGCCGCAGCGCAGGTCAGCGCATAGGAAACGAAAGACGGATCCCAATTTCTGCATAAGCCCATAATTACCTGGGTCATCATTGCTCTATCTTTCCATCCTGATCAAATAATAATCTATATTCGCGCGGCAAATTTATGCATGTTTGAGCAAAGGCAAACAAACGGGTTTTTCAGACGGGTCCGGCAGATCTGCCTGCCCTGTGCTGTCTGTTGCTGTCTTCTGTTTAGTTACAGGGGATCATGATGAAGAAAAGGATATTTTGATAAGATGGCGGATATTTCGGTTAGGGGAATAGGCTTCAGTTACGGCACCGAAGAGGTACTGAGAGATCTTAATATCGACATTCGATCCGGAGAGTTTGTCTGCGTTCTCGGCGAGTCCGGGTGCGGCAAAAGCACATTCCTTCGCCTTATGGCCGGGCTGGCCGAGCCGACCTGCGGTGAGATACTGATCGATGGCAATCCTATACATGGCGCAGGGCTTGACCGCGGGGTCGTCTTCCAGGATTACAGTCTTTTCCCGTGGTTTTCCGCAGGCAGAAACATACTTATCTCTCTTCAGCAGAAGTTTAAGGAAAGACCCAAAGCAGAGCTGAAGGCGAAGGTCATGCGGGGGCTTAAGGACGTCGGTCTTGACGAGACAACCTACAAAAAAATATCCCTTTGAACTGTCCGGAGGGCAACGGCAGAGGTGCGCGATCTGCCGTGCATTCCTGTTGGACCCTCCCGTTCTGTTGATGGATGAACCCTTCGGGGCGCTGGACGCTGTTACCCGCGGCCGTCTTCAAAGGATGATCCTCGAGTTGTGGTCAAAGGATGAGGGAGCCCGCAAGACGATAATCTTCGTCACACATGACGTTGACGAGGCGCTGCTCCTTGCCACACGAATCATCGTCTTTGGCGCGGGGACGGGAAGGGTCATTTACGACTACAGCTTCAGGACGGAAAAATCTCAGCAGGAAAGACGCTTTGATGACAGAGCCATGCTGGACCTGCGAAATACGTTGGTACAGATGCTGCATAGTAATGATAGTTTCCAGAATAACTTACATAATAAGGAGAAATGAACTATGGTTAAACGTATAGCTTTTTTTGCAATGATGCTCGTATTGGCGCTGTCCTCTGCGGCGGCGGCGTCAGCTCCTGTTAAGGTGGCCTATAACCCCGCTACAGGTAATATCCTGGGCTTCATCGCCATTGAAAAGGGTTTTGCAAACGATGAGGGAGTGGAAATCGAACTTGTCCCCTTCTCAAATTCAACTGACGCACTGAACGCTCTTCAGGCAGGGAAGGTCGATGTCGCTGTCTCCTTCGGGACAGCCGCTCCGCTGACCTTCGTCACCAAAGGCGCGGATTTCTGCATTTTCGGCGGCTACGTATCCGGCGGAATGCCGGTCTATGCCAAGCCGGAATTCGAGTACAAAGGGCTTAAATCCTTCCTTGGCAAGAAGATAGCGGTCGCGCGTATGTATACGCCGGATATCGTATGGCGCGGGGCCATGATGCGGGCCGGGTATAAGCCGGAGAAGGACTGCACGATCATGGAGTTCAAGAAGCCTGCGGATGTCCTTGAAGCAGTGAAATCAGGCAAGGCGGATGTCGGAGTCGGGACAAATTCCACCTATCTCCAGTCAGTCGCGGCCGGCCTCAAGACCCTGACCTGGACCAACGACCTGGATCCGATGCATGTCTGCTGCCGCCCTGTATGCAGGAAATCATGGATGGCCGGGCATTCCGACGCCGTCAAGGGTTTCCTCCGTGCATGGATAAGAGCCGAGGCGTTCCTGCTGGACAATCAGGAAGAATGCGTTAAGATCAATCAGAAATATCTCAAGCTGGATGAAAAGCAGTCCCGTATTATGCTGCTGGAAACCAACCAGGTATTTGAATCCGACCCCAAGAGCAACGGCGTCCGTTATATGTGGGAGCTTCTCGGAAAGCTTGATTATGCCAAGACCGAAGGAATCAATGTCGAGGACCATATCAACGTCAAACTTTACAAGGACGCTCTCGACGAGCTTCAGAAGAGGGAACCTGACAACAAGCGTTATAAAGAGTTCGCCAAACGCTTTGTGAAATACAATCAGTAGGCTATGCGGAAAAAAGCGCATCCTTTGCTGCGGGGTTACTGGGGGACGGCGGTCATCGCCGTCTCCTTTCTCGCGGCTTACACGCTGTTAACTGACGTGACCGGGACACTGGATAAAATTCTTTTCCCGGGTCCCGCCGAGATAGGACGTGCACTGTGGGAGGCTATGCCCAGGCTCTGGGAGTCGCTGCTCAGCTCTATGGGGCTGCTGATTCCGGGATTCTTTCTCGCGGCCTTAGCCGGTATCACTCTGGGGATCATCATAGGGCTTCATCCAAGGCTCAACCAGGCAATGAAGCCTATAGTGTTTTCACTGAGTCCGCTGCCTCCCTCGATGCTGACGCCGTACTTCATAGCCATCATGCCGACGTTCTATATCTCCTCTGTGGCGATCATCTTCCTGGGATGCTTCTGGCCGTTCCTGAGCGGAACGATAAGCGGCATCATGGTGATCGATCAGAAGTACCTGGATAACGCGAAGGTCCTGGAAATGTCGGGCTGGCGCAGGCTGTTTATGGTCATCCTGCCGGCCGCGGCGCCGCTTATTCTCAGCGGTGCTGCCACCGCCCTGAATTTTGCCTTTATACTGCTGACAGTGGCCGAGATGTTCGCGACAGACTCGGGGCTTGGGTACTTCATTCAGTACTATGCTGATTTTTCTGACTACGCACGTGTAATTGCAGGACTGCTGTTCACGGTGGTGGTCTTTGTTTCCATCATGCTGGCTTTTGACCGGCTCCGGCGCAGGCTCCTGTTCTGGATGATCGGTGAAGATTCCAAAGTATAGCGTGATTTTGAGGAGGTTTTTCCGGTTTGAGCGACAGTTCAGTTTCGAAAAAGATTCGCATAGGATGCGGCTCAGGGGGCTGCACATGGGAGCGTCTTGAGCCTACGATAGAACTCCTTGAAAAAGGCAGGCTGGATTATCTGGTTTTTGAGTGCCTGGCGGAGCGCACCATTGCCGCCGCACAGAAGGAAAAACTGAAGGATCCGGCAAAGGGCTATAACCCGATGCTGGAGGAACGCATGCGGAAGGTATTGCCGCTTGCCAGGGCAAACTCGGTAAAGATCGTATCCAATATGGGCGGGGCCAACCCCGCTGCCGCGGTGGACGCCATCATTGAGATCGCCAGGGAGCAGGGCGTGAGCGGGTTAAGGATAGCAAGAGTCGAAGGGGATGACCTCTTAGAACGGGTAAAGGACTATTACGACCGCCCTCTCTGGGACAGCGGGCTGCCGCTGCGCTCGCTGGACGGCTGCATTATATCCGCCAACGTTTATTTGAGCTCTGATCCGATACGTGATGCGCTGGATCAGGGTGCGGATATAGTTATCACCGGACGTGTTGCGGATCCAGCGCTGTTTGTCGGTCCGCTGAAGCATGAATTCGGCTGGGATGATTCACGGCAGGATAAGCTGGGACAGGCTCTGCTGCTCGGTCATCTGATGGAATGCGCCGCTCAGCTTACCGGCGGATATTACGCCGACCCGGGCTATAAGGATGTGCCTGACCTGCACCGTCTGGGACAGCCGATCGCCGAGATCGACGGGAGCGGAGATTTCCTGATAACAAAGGTTGAAGGTTCCGGAGGACTTGTCTGCGTGGACGTGTGCCGGGAGCAGCTTCTCTACGAGATAGGCGATCCCTCGCACTATATTACCCCGGATGGGATCGCTGACTTCTCCCGTGTATCATTTGAACAAAAAGGCAAAGACCTCGTACTTGCCCGCGGAGGTATGTCCAGGGGATTGCCGGATACGTGGAAGGTCAATATCGGATATCAGGACTGCTGGGTCGGAGAAGCGGAGATCAGCTTCGGCGGGACGAATGCGATGGCCCGCGCCAGACTTGCGGCCGACATCGTTAAAAAACGCATGGAAATAACCGGGACCGTACCCGACGAATTCAGGACAGATTTCATCGGTTACAGTTCGCTGTACGGCGAGGAACTGTCCGGTCGCTTTACTCCTCAGCCCCGCGGCGAGATAAGGCTGCGTATTGCTGCAAGGGCTAAGACAAAAGAGACAGTTACGGCAGTGGTTCGCGAAGTACAGTGTATGTACATCAACGGGCCGGCGGGAAGTTCGGGGATCACAAGCGATGTGGATCAGATGCTGTCCGTGGAGAATATTCTTATCCCGAAGCAGGACGTACATCCTCATCTTGTCTGGTACGAGGTTTAAGGGAGCAAAAGGATGGAAAGAAGAAAAGTACGGCTGGGAGACATTGCCCATGTGCGCACCGGAGATAAGGGAAACGTATGCAACATATGCGTTATCCCCTATAACGATGCGGATTATCCGATGCTTAAGAAATGTCTGACAGCGGCAAAAGTGAAAGAATGGTACGGCGGCATCTGCCTCGGAGACGTAACGCGCTATGAAGTTGACTCTGTCTGCGGGCTCAATTTTGTGCTTGAAAACTCGCTGGGCGGCGGAGTTACCCGCAGCCTTGCGATGGATAAGCACGGCAAGGCTATGGGGATGGCGCTATTGGAGATGGAGCTGATCGGCTAAGTCTTTTTATCAGGATAATAAAGATACCGGCACGGTAAGGGTGCATCATTCCTCCGTGCCGGTATCTTGTTTTACGGCGCCGGCCTCTGCCGGTTTAGAAGCATTCGTAGAAATTTTTCAGAGTCCAGTAGAAGATCTCCGGCTCCTCAAGATATGACGTCTGTGAAGCATCGGGTATCACTGCCATGCGGGCTCCTGGAATCAGGCTGCGGTAGTATTCGCAGCTTTCCTGCCGCACCTGGTCGAACTCGCCGCATATCAGAAGCACAGGTATCTTTATGTTCTGCAGCTGGCCGGTTATGTCAATGTCTTTCATATTTCCGCAGCATGTGAACTCGCTGGGGCCCCACATATGGCGGTAGACTGCCATGCCTGACGGAGTCTTTGGCTTGAGCGGAGTGGAGAAGTGACCGGAGCGGTTTACCGTTGCGGTGCGGTAACGGAAGCTGTTATTATACTTTTCTATCAGGTCCCGGTACCAGCGCCCGTCAAAATGATTGTCACGCTCACACTGCTCCGCCATTTCGAGATACCCTTCGCCCAGCTCCTTCAAGCGGCTCTTCGCGTCGCTTATCCATCTTTTTGTGCTGAAAAAAGGGCTGATCATCACGGCGGAAGCCGCGGGTGAATCGGCTGTTCTCAGAATGTGTTCCGCGGCAAGGTATGCTCCCCACGAACGCCCTGCAAGGTGCAGTCGGGGCGCGCCTATCGCTTTGATGACGCCGCAGAGCGCCTCTATATATCGTTCCGGCGTCCACAGCGTCTCCTCTCCGGTGTGTGAATTCTCATCGCATCCAAGCTGATTGTAGAGGTAAACGGTATGATCCGCGGCAAGTCTTTCCGCCATCGGACGGAAAGATTCGATATTACCGCCCGGGCCTCCGTGGATGTAGAGAACAGGTATGCCCGTGCGCTCTGATCCGTAAATGTTGAGGCAGACAAATCCGCCGGGCACGCTGATATACTCCTGCTTAAGGCTTGCAGCCATAATGAATCGCCTCTTTTCTGTATGATATTGTGTTAAACACTGTTGTTATGACAACATTATAACACAATGTCATTATGATAAAGGCGAAGGATGAGCTAACGGTTAAAATGGAATATCAAAGGTATTTTTGAATAAAAGCAGAGCGTTTCAGCGCCATTACCATAGGCACTCCGAGAAGGAAGCATACGCCCGCCTGCCCGGCTCCTATGTACAGCATGCAGGGGATTATCGGCGTTGCAGAAAGGATGGCTACATAAAAGCCGACCACGACCGCGTTGACTACGATAGGAGGAATCGCTGCCAGCCATACGTTGGGCATTTTTGAGGTAAGAACTGCGGCAGCGAGCGTGGCCGCGCTGCCGAAAACGATGTCTATTATGCCGAACCCCCCTATCATGTTGGAGATCAGGCAGCCGACAAAAAGTCCCGGCACGGTCTGAGGCAGACAGAAGGGAAGGAGAGTAAGAGCTTCGGATACGCGGAACTGCATCGGCCCGTAGGAGATCGGCGCGAAAGCGAAAGAGAGAACAACATAAAGGCCTGCTACCATAGCGGAGATCGTTATATCTTTGGTGCTGAAAGAACATGTGCGTTTCATGCGCTGCATATTAACAGAAATTATTATATTTGTCCACAGAATGCGATGCTGAAACGCGGCTTTACATAAGCGTCAACGCTTTTGCATACTTCTGTTCCGCCAGCCTTTTTGCGCGTATGTTATTATAGTAACTGACAGTTTCATATTGTAAAAACGCCCCGGCTGAGTATGGCTGTGACAAGAAACTGTTAGTAACGGGAACGGCCGGTTCGGCGGGGGCTTTGCGGAGGAATATGATTTGAAGATAACGGTTTTAGGCGCCGGGAGCTTCGGAACGGCCTTTGCCGCACACCTTGCTCTCTTCGGCAATGAAGTTATGATGTGGACGAGAAACAGGGAACGGGCGGAACATATCAATAAATTTCACAAAAATATCTCATGCTTCAGTGATACGGAACTGCCGCGAGCGGTCAGCGCCGTATCCGATATAGCGGAAGCTCTTGATTTTTCGGAGTTTATAGTGATGGCGATACCGACGCAGTCCCAGCGTGAGGTATGCGGCAGACTGTCCCCGCTGGCAAAGGGAGGTTCCCATCTGCTCAACCTTGCCAAGGGCATAGAGATATCTACCGGCTTTATGCTGCACCAGCTGCATAAGGAGCTGTGTCCGCAGCTGGTCTATTCGGCGCTGTCGGGACCGAGCCATGCCGAGGAGCTGCTTTTTGACATGCCAACGGCGGTCGCTCTGGCTTCTGAAGATGAAGACGAGGCGCGTCTCTGGCAGAGGGCGGTAAGCGGCGGCAGTTTCAGGATATATACCGGAACGGATGTTATAGGCCTTGAAGTCGGGGGCGCCGCTAAGAATATCTATGCCATAGCCGCCGGTATATCAAAAGCGCTTGAGCTGGGAGACAATGCGCTTGCGGCTATTGCCTGCCGCGGCCTTGCCGAGATCATGAGATTCGGCGCCAAGCTTGGAGCGAAGCCTCTTACGCTCTCCGGACTTGCGGGAGTCGGCGACCTGATGGTCACCTGCTACAGTTTCCATTCGCGCAACTTCAGACTGGGGCTTGGCATAGGGAAAGGCAAAACGCTTAAGGAAGCGTCTGCCGAGCTCGGACAGGTCGCAGAAGGCGCGTACACCGTGCGCGCGATCGTGGAGAACGCTCAGAAATTTGATGTGGAAATGCCTCTGGCAGACGCCGTATACAGGGTACTGTACAAAGAAGAGAGCCCGGCTAAACTGCTCAGAGAGCTGTTCGCCAGGCCGCTTAAGACTGAAATGAGATTCTGATATCCGGTATTTTTGCCTTTGCCCGCTGTCCCCTGCCGTTGACGTTTAAGGGCCGATGCGGTCTGCAGCTATATCTTTTCCTGCCGCACGTACTTGTCGGTCTCGGTCAGAAACGCGCCTATTCCTTCGTGTACCGTTATGTCTGCGATATTGTCAAAAGGAGTCTCTTCAAGGTTTATTATAACGAGCTTCGCTCCGTTCATCTTTGCCTGTCTGGGGAAATAGTTTGCGGGAGAGACCACGAGCGAGGAGCCCAGAACGATAAATGTCCTGCAGTCTGAGGACAGGTGGTCCGCTGCGTCCAGCGCCGTCTGCGGCAGCATCTCTCCAAATAGTACAACGCTCGGACGCAGATGTCCGCCGCAGTGGCTGCAGGGCACGCCGGCAAGGAAGTCTTCGGTGCTGCCGCGTCTGCCGCATCTGTGGCATTTTACCGGTTCCAGGCTTCCGTGGAGCTCCCAGACCTCTTTGGAACCGGCCTTTTGATGCAGACGGTCGACATTTTGAGTTATTACCCCTTTGACGTATCCTTTTTTCTCCCATTCCGCAACGATAAGGTGTCCCGCGTTCGGTTTTATCTCTTCCGGTACGTAGAGCCTGGCTTTGTAAAATTCGAGGAATTCATCGTAGTTGCATTCGAGCGCCCCGACAGACGCCAGACGTGTCGGGTCGGCATGCGCCCAGATGCCGTTTTTTGAGCGGAAATCCTGAAGCCCGGACTCTGTGCTTAAGCCCGCTCCGCTGAATACCACAACGTCACCTGCGCGCACAAGGCGAGCGAGTTCTCTGGCTTTTTCTTCGTAGTTCATCGTTTTATTTCCTCCTTTATTCTGATTCAGACGTAACGGACAGAAAGTTCAGCGTGCCTCCCGCTCGGGTTTTTTGCCGCTTATGCCTGAGTATCAGACGCCCTGCGATCTTTCATCTTCTTCGGCTGCCTTCCGCACCTCGCTTACAGGCAGCCCGGTCTCACGTGATATCTTCTCTATATCGGCGAACTCGGGCATAGATTTTATCACGCGCCCGCCGCAGAGCCCTTCCTTAAAGCGCACAGGACCGAAACGGGTCTCCGCGGTCTTTATGCGGCGCGGCAGCATAAGTCTTTCGACCTCATGCATGCGAACTCCCAGCGTAGTGGTATGGCGCAGCAGCAGCTCCGCAAGACGCGTTTTGTCCTCAGGATGCGCCAGCAGCGACAGCTTTACCGCAGGGCGGTTTTTTTTCATCTGTATATGCTCGAACCATACGTCAAGAGCACCGGCATCAAGCAGGATATCCATAGCGGCGCTCATATCCTCTGCCGTCATATCGTCAATATTCGCGCACATCTCCAGCGCTTTCCCCGACTTGAAGGCGCTGCTTTTTTCTTCAAAAGCGCACATGGCTCTCCTCTCCCGCGGAATTATTTTTTTTCTGTCTTTATTGTAGCTCAGAATTGTAATAAAATATGTCAGTAACAAAATACTTTGTCCAAAAGGTGTGGAGCTGTGATGAAAAAACTGCTATCGATTGTCATGTTATTTGCGGCGGTCCTGCTGTTTATCTCCCCTGCGGCGGACGCTGCTCTTACTCTGAAAGCGGAATCTCTTACCTTTAACGGCGCGCAGGAAGATGTGGCCGGTTCCGGTACTGCAACATCGCCGGACGGTAAGACTGACGCCGTCTTTACGCTTTATGTATCCGGCGCCCAGGCGATCCGGGACATAACCCTTACCAATGAGACGACCGGCATTACCTGGAGCGCATCCAGTCAGTCGAATTTCATGGCTGTAAAGTCGTCACAGGGCCAATTTATCAACGCTTCGGGCTATATGCCGGTAACACCGGTCCTTTTGGCGGGGCGTTTCACGCTTATAATCAACGACGCTGCAAACGCTGTCCCCAAGGATTCTAAATTCACCGCAAAGGCCACGCTGATAGACGGTAAAACGACCTCTGCTTCAACAGAAGTAAAGGCTTCCTCCGTGCCGCGCGCAGCCAGCGGAAGACCCGAACGCGTGCCCGGAGAGAGAAGATCCGATCAGGCAAACGGAGGTTCCGGCGCCGGCAGGGAGCTGATACAGCTCTTTGAGAGCCGCGGCGAATCCGGTATGGACCTTGCCGGAAACGGCGAGTCGGTAGGCGCCGACGGGCGCAAGGATTTCCTGTTTGACGCAGTTATCCGCGTCCCGAGCGATATGCGGATAAACGGAGTCAAAATAACGGCGCGCAACGGCAGTGAAAGCGCTGAATGGGATACCGTCAGAGGCAACGGGACCCCGCTCGTG
>JAEEYY010000061.1 GCA_016288355.1 Synergistes sp. | reverse complement strand
TTTTATATTGCCGGCAGCAAAGAGATAGGCACGATGATTAAAAATGCCGGGATACCGGCCGTAGCGATATCGCCGACAAAATGGAACTATGATGTTATCCGCACATATGACGAATGGATAAAGACACTGAGCCAGATATTCCCGCATGAAAGCAAAACGGAGCTTGTATCTTCCTACAGCAAAAAGGTGTATGCGGACGTACAGAAAAAAGTTAGGGATATAAGACCCGAAAAGCGCAAAAAAGTACTTTTCCTCTTCCAGTATGACGACAAGCAGATGGTCACTTCGGGACGCAGCTTTTTCGGACAGTACTGGTGTGACGCTGTGGGCGCGAAAAATGCCGCGGAAGAGGTCGCGGCCGATAACTCAAATGCAGTTATAACGATGGAACAGGTCTATAAATGGAATCCTGACGTGATCATGATCACGAACTTTACCCCGGCGCTTCCGGATGATCTGTTCAACAACAGGATCGGCGGCGACAACTGGTCGAATATCGCTGCCGTGAAAAACAAAGCGGTCTATAAAATGCCGCTTGGAATGTACCGCTCCTATACCCCGGGAACCGATACGCCTATAACCTTTTTGTGGATGGCCCAGAAAGTATATCCGGAATTGTTTAAGGATATAGATATCGAAAAAGAAACATCCCGTTACTACAAAGAGATCTACGGCATCACTCTGACTGAAAAGCAGGTAAAGGGCATATTCAATCAGGGACGGGAATCCGCTGCGGGCTTTAAAAAATAGCAATGAGGGGAAGAGCGGCAGCCGCACTGCTTCTGGCAGCGCTTATCATTTCTCCAGCCGCGGCGCTGATGGCGGGAAGATTTCCGCTTTCTGCGCAGGAGGTGCTCTCAGCTCTCTGTCCGTCGCTTTTCAGCGCGCCTGCGCCGCAGATGGTATCTGATATAGTGCTCAATATTCGTCTGCCGCGGGTTCTGCTTGCAATGCTTGCAGGCGCCGGTCTCGGTGTTGCGGGAGGAGCTTTTCAGGCGCTCTTCTCCAACCCCCTTGCTACGCCTGACACGCTGGGCGTGGCAACAGGCGCCTCATTCGGCGCGGCTCTGGGTATACTTCTCGGCCTGCCGTCGGCCGGCGTGCAGCTTTGCGCGCTGGCGTCAGGCCTTTTTGCCGTCGCGCTGGTACTTTTTGTCAGCCGTATACGCGGGTCATCTTCGGTGATCATGATGATACTGGCCGGCATGGTCACCAGCGCACTTTTTTCGGCTCTGGTCTCTCTCGTGAAATTTGCAGCAGACCCTCAGGATGTACTGCCGGCCGTGACATTCTGGCTTATGGGCTCACTTTCCGGCACAACGAAGGAAAGCCTGCTCTTCGGCTCGCCGCTGATAATAGCGGGTACTGCGGTCATATGGTATTACCGCTGGCGTCTCAACGCGATGACGCTCTCAGACGACGAAGCACAGTCTTTGGGCGTGGACGTTAAAAAAACGAGATTCTTTGTCGTGCTGTCAGCCGCCGCGATAACCGCGTCGGTCGTTTCTATGTGCGGCCTGATAGGATGGGTCGGGCTTCTGATACCTCATGCGTCAAGGATGCTCTTCGGCAACGACAACAGGCGCGTGATACCTTCGAGCGTCGTTTTGGGCGCTCTTTTCATGCTGGCTATCGACACCGTGGCCAGAAGCGCCACGGCTTCCGAGATACCGTCGTCGATACTGACCGCAATGATAGGAGCTCCCTTCTTCATATTTCTGCTGCGCAGGACAGGGGGCATTAAAGCATGAACAGCGGGATAACTGCGGATCATTCCGTTTCCCCTCTTCTGGAAGTGCGCGGCGGCTGGTTTTATTATGATGAAGGCACGGATATTCTGCGCGATATTAGTTTCTGCATCGAAGAGCCCGATATCCTGTGCGTGCTGGGCGCAAACGGAGCCGGAAAGACAACCCTGCTGAAGTGCATGCTCGGGCTGCGGAAGTGGAAACGCGGGGCGACATTCCTGAAAGGACGCGACATCAAGCATATCCCGGCGGGGGACTTCTGGAAGTCGGTCGGCTATGTGCCGCAGGCCAGGCTTTCCTCCTTTGTCTACAGGGTGGATGAAATGGTTCTGCTCGGCAGAAATCCTCACATCCGGGGGGGAGCGATGCCGGGTGAAAAAGATATAAGAGCGGCCAGGGAAGCGATGGAGCTGGCAGGCGTTTCCGCACTGGCAGGCAAACTGTGCAGCAGGATAAGCGGCGGCGAATACCAGCTCGTGCTTATAGCGCGCGCGCTTGCCGCGGAACCGCGCCTTTTAGTGCTTGACGAGCCGGAATCGAATCTGGATTTTAAAAACCAGAAGAAAGTTTTGTCCACGATCTCCTCTCTCTGCAAAGAGAGGGGAATTGCCGCGATAGTGAATACGCATTACCCGGAGCACGCAATGGATATAGCGCAGAAAGCGCTTCTGCTCATGCCTGACAGAAGCTCTGTGAGCGGCAGCGCTTCATGTGTGCTTACCGAAGAAAATTTAAAAAACGCATTCGAAATAGATATTCATATACACCGGTTCAGGGTCGGCCGTCGAGATTACGCAAGCATCCTGCCGTTGGAAAAAGATGAGTGTGTGCAGACTGAAAGGCTGATGAAAATGGAGACCAGGATAGCGCAGATCGGCATCATAATAGAGGACACGGAGGCTGCGGATAAGATCAATAAACTGCTGCATGAATACAGCAGATTTATCATTGCCCGCATGGGCATGCCGTACCGTGAGCGCAACATCTCGATAATAAGCGTGATAATCGACGCGCCTAACGAGGTCATAAGCGCCCTTTCCGGAAAACTGGGGATGTGCCCCGGAGTCAGCGCCAAGACTGTTTATTCAAAGATCTGATAAAAAACGTTTCAACAAAGCCTCAGCATTCTGAAAAGAGCGGGGCAGGCTGCGGCATGGATATATCCGTTCGTGGTTCGCGGTTGTGCCGGTGCGCGCCTGCGGCTATACTAAGCGTATGTTCAGGTTTGTGCCGCTTCTGCTTCCTGTATATCTGACGCTCAGGCTGGTGCTGCCTCTGCCGCTGTCTATAGCCGCAAAGACAGTGATGTCGCTGCTGCTTTTTGCCGCTGCCTTAAAACAGCAGTTTTTTCTTTATTTCGGCGGTGATTTCTTTTCGCCGGAGCTGCCTGTGTGGGTGATAGCAGCTTACGGCGGTGCTTTCTGCGCCCTTTTCCTGATGTTCCTTTTCACGCTCTGCAAGGATCTTTTCCTGCTTGCCGCGGCTGTTCTCAGATATTTCTGCAAAGCCGTTCCCGCGTTTCATACCGGCCCGGTAACGGCTGCCGTGATCGTTGCGCTTTCTTTCTTCTGTGCGCTTTACGGACTCTATGAAGCGCAGCGGCTGCCGCGTACGGCTGATGTAGGGATCGCGCTGGAGAAGCTGCCCCCTGAATTTGACGGATTTAAAATAGTGCTGCTGAGCGACCTGCATATAAGCGCGTCAAGACGCGCTGATTTTGCTCGCGGGGTGACTGACGCGGCAAACGCAGCGTCTGCCGATCTGATACTTATAGCCGGTGATTTTATCGACGGCAGAGTGGATATAAGAAGCGGCGACGTGCTTCCGCTTGCGGCGCTTAGCGCGCGCTGCGGCGTTTTTGGCGTGCTCGGCAACCACGAATATTATTTTGGCCCGGACGAATGGAAAAGTTTTATTGAAAACAGGCTCGGTATAAAGATCCTGCTGAATGAGCACACCGTCATCCGGCATGAGGGCGCGGATCTGGTCATAGCAGGCGTGGCCGACGAGGCTGCGCGCCGTTTCCCGGGACGCGAACTTCCGGATCTTAAAAAGGCTCTTTCGGGAATTTCGCCTGAAGCATGCGTTATACTGCTTGATCACCAGCCGGGAAAAGCTGTCCGCAACGCTGCCCGGGGCGTTTCTCTGCAGCTTTCCGGGCATACGCACGGGGGCATGGCGCCTCTTCTGTCATCTTTAGTGAAAAAGTTCAACGGCGGATTTCTGCGCGGACTTTACGACGCGGGGGATATGAAGCTCTATGTATCTCCCGGGACCGGGATATGGAACGGCTTTCTGATGCGCCTTTTCGACCCTGCGGAGATAACTGTCATTACGCTTACGGCAGCGAAAAGCAAATAAACGGGTTTCACATATACATATAAAATAAACAGGGGCGCGCTTATTTTAAAAGTGCGCCCCTGCTGCTTTATAGTTGGTAATTTCTGACGCCTTTAACTTATGCTTCCGTGCTGCCTTCCCATGTGCCTACGCGGCGCTTTGACGCTTTTTCGTCGAACCAGTGCGTCGTTACGGTCTTTGCCCGCGTGAAGAAGTTGTAGCCGTCGCGGCCAAGCACGTGCAGATCGCCGAAGAAAGAATCCTTGTTGCCTGAGAAGGGGAAGTAGGCCGTAGGCACCGGGATGCCCACGTTTACTCCGACCATGCCGCCGTCAGTCTCCATAACGAAGCGGCGCGAATAATAGCCGCTCTGCGTGAATATGCAGGAGCCGTTTGCAAACGGGTTCGCGTTCATTATGCTGATGCCTTCGTCATAGTCTTTTACGCGCTTTACAGTGGTAACGGGGCCGAATATCTCGCAGTCGCCGACGCTCATGCCCGGTTTGACCTTGTCAAGTATCGTGGGTCCGACGAAGAAGCCGTTTTCGTAGCCGGGGACGCTTATTCCGCGTCCGTCAAGCACGAGTTCCGCGCCTTCGTCGACTCCGCGCTGTATCCATTCGCAGACCTTGCGTTTGTGCTCAGCGGAAACGACAGGACCAAGCTGTGTTTCTTCTTTATATGCGCATCCGACTTTAAGCGCCGTAGCCTTTTCTTTGAGCAAAGCCACGAAGCGGTCGGCTATGCTCTCCTGCACGCAGACGACAGGAAGCGCCATACATCTCATGCCTGCGCAGCCGTATGTCGAATTGATTATCGCGTTGGTGGCCGCCTCAAGATCAGCGTCTTCCAGCAGCAGCGCATGGTTCTTTGCTTCACACTGGGACTGTACGCGCTTTCCGTTAGCGGCGGCCCTGGAGTAGACGTCTTTGCCGACACCGGTTGTCCCTACGAAGGTCACCGCTTTTATGCACGGATCCGTAAGGAAGATATCCGCTTCTTTGCGGCTGCAGGTGACAAGGTTCACCACGCCTTCCGGGAAGCCGCCCTCCTCGTAGAAGAGTTCAAGCATGCGCATAGATGTAAGAGGAGTGTTGCTGTTTGCTTTGAGCACGACGGTATTGCCGCAGGCAATAGCAAGCGGCACCATCCATCCCCACGGTATCATCGCCGGGAAGTTCATCGGAACGATGCCCGCCGTAACGCCGAGCGGCATTCTGTATGTCGACGTATCGTAGCCTGTCGTCACCTGAAGCGCGCAGTCCCCTTCTATCAGGGCCGGCATTGCGCAGGCAAGCTCGGTCGGCTCTATCGCTTTCTGCACGTCTCCGCGCGCTTCGTTCAGCGTTTTGCCGAGCTCCTTCGCGCAGAGCACTGAGAGCTCTTCTTTATGAGCGATGAGTACGTCGCGCCATTTGAACATATACTGCACGCGCTTCGCAATAGAAAGGCCCGACCATTCATAAAACGCCTTCTGCGCCGATGCTATGGCTGCGTCGACTTCCGCCGGCGTGCAGCATGGCACTTCGGCGATGATGTCTCCGGTGCTTGAGTCCGTTATCGGCATATATCTGTCTGTTTCTGATGCCAGCCATTTACCGTCGATACAGTACTTTTTTCTTTCTATTGCTGCGTTCATACAAATTCCCCTTTCGTATGATGTCTGCTGCGTTCTGTCTGCCGGCAGACAAAAACACTTTGTCTTGTTTGCGTATAGAATAGCATAAATCGGTTATTAAGGGGTACTGCTTATGGATATTGAGGTGACAGTACTTTAGTGAAAAAAACAGGAATGGAGACAAAGCTGTCATCCATTCCTGTCTGTTATCTGTTATCAGAT
>JAEEYY010000060.1 GCA_016288355.1 Synergistes sp. | reverse complement strand
TGCTTCATTCCCATTGTATCGGATGATTTGCCATTGTCCTTAGGGGCAGAATTGACGCTTTTCGTAATCTGTTGGCTGTCGATCGTAACAGGAAGAACTGTCTGAGCGGACTGCACCGAAATGGGGCCGCGAACGCCGACAGAAAGCCCCTTTTCCTTGGCATCGCCGCTGAACGCAAACACCTGCCCAAAGCTGCGCACGTCAAGCCACGTTTCACAGGCCTTTTTCGCATATGCCAGGCGATCGCCTTTTTTAGAAGCTGCCTTCAATTCCGGAATGCTTTCAGCACGCTCCTTCAAGCTGCCCATTCCATCATCGGCCCGGTCATCGGACTGCACAAAAATCCTCGCCCCCATATCCTGCCAACGGTTACGGATCTTGCGTTTGATACAGACGTCGGAGATCTCGCCGTATCCGTCGTAGTTCTCACGCGGACGATTGCCGTTCAGCGGATCGCCGTTAGGATTCGCGTTATTGACGGACAGCACCACAGCAAAATCAATCTTGTTCTGCAAAATAGACATTTATGTTCCTCCTTATCGGTCGTTGATCATGTTTTCTTCATCGGAAAGAGCTTTTTTCTGCGCCTTTCGTTCCATCGCATCTGCAATGTTTTTCCTGATTTCTTCCATCTGGCGGCTGTAACCAATGATGAACAGCTCCGTCAATGGTTTGTTGACATCGTCCATCCAGTCAGACAGTCTCGTCAGAATCGCGTTCATTTCCCCTTCGATCTGTGTTTTTATATGCGGGCGCTGCTTTTGCAGTTTCATCTCATAAGGCAGAAGCTGCCGCTTCAACACATCAAAGGTCTTCATCGGTTTTTTGCTGAACTGATGCATCATTCGCTCAGCGTTTGTCGAACGGTTCTCCCCTTCAAGCCAGTTCACATAACTCTCAAGGTTTTGAGCACAAGCCAGAAGACGGCCGAATTGAAAGCTGCGATCTGGATAATCCAGCGAAACGCTCATTGATACCTTCTCCTTGTCAGTTGAATTTTTATGCTCAAGTTCACCATTGAACGATTTGCAGATTACGGCACAGGCGACCGTGCGAATCTTATCGTAGTTATAATTCACCATCGGATTGCATGCTCGGTGGAACAGCGTCTGCACGATGTCTTTAGGTATAGGACGCTTTTCCAATATGCACGGGATAAGTCGGTCCATCGTCGCCTTTACGAGAGAGTCTGCCACCGGGACTTCATACGACGTTCGATAAGCCGCCTCGATGATGTCGATAGGTGCAGGCGCACCCCAAAATGAGATCTTTTTATAGACGGGCGTGCCATCTGGACGGATGTCGCCTGTTTTCTTCATTTTGTAACTGTGGAACCACTGGCAGGTTTCATGCCAGTTTTGCACCCGTGCAAGAAAATCGGAACCGGTGATTTCCTGATAATAGGTCACTGCAAGCCTTCCGTCAGTAGCAGAATTGAGCCCCAGCATGACTACCTGCGCAGAATCATTAAGATCTTTTTTATAGCCGTTCATCGTACTAATCAGACGTTCCGCAAAACCGGCTGACGTGTTAGGAGCAGATACCCAATCGTATTCATCGTCGGGATCGTCTGACATTTCTGCAGGGGTGTTCGTCG
The DNA here is from genome assembly GCA_016288355.1 of Synergistes sp. GTDB lineage: Bacteria > Synergistota > Synergistia > Synergistales > Synergistaceae > Synergistes. The sequence continues at coordinate 1,653 of JAEEYY010000060.1, read as the reverse complement.
CCTGCGTTTTAGAGGCAAATTCTTCTCCTGCATTCACAAGTTCATCAGTATCGCTGAACACCTTAGGGATATTTTCATCCTTTGTTCCCCAGATGACATATGCTTGATCGCTTCTGCGCCAGCTTTGCCTTTCCACAAGCCAGCTGAGAGTGTTGAGCGCTTTCTGCGACGTCTCATAGCCGATACAGAAAGCCTCATCTGCATCCGAAAAACGTCCGCGAAAAGTGTAATTACTAGAATCGTTTGAAGATATGATTTTAGCTTTTGACACTCTCGATGTTATCTGACCGCGATGTTTTTCGGCCGGAAGCATCACTTTCCCCTGGACATAACAAAGATCCGGTTTACGATTTTTAACTATTATCGACTCGTAAAACTTAGCATACGTCTCCCAGAAATCAGGCATCTCCCAAATTTTATTCTCTAATTCACCTGAAATATGTACCGCAATGCGTATGAATGCATCTGATACTTTTTTATTTTTCTGCCGCATGACCTCATATAGTTCGTATGGTTTCTCTTTCTTTTTATCGATAAACACTTTATGCGTAACTAAATCGCCACGCAAAAGCCCTTGCTTGAGAAGATCGGCAATCAGCGTATTCTTTTTCAGATAATCCCGTATCGCAACAAGCTGCATGGTGACGTTGCTTTCTGCTCCATTTTGCTCGAGACAGAAAGCGCACAGTTTGTCTAAATCCGTCATGTATTTTACATGTGCTTCCTCTATTTTCTCTTTTCTTTTCTGTTTTTTATCATCATCATCTGCTTTATGTTCTTCTTCCAATTTAGGTTGTTTTTCCTTGATCCATTCATAATCAAAATAATCGCCTGCAATATATTCAAGCTGGTCAAAAAGGGGATTGGCACAGGGCGCGTTGGTACGATTCTGGGAATCTTCAGTACAAGGAATCAGCGTTTCCTGCTCCGAACGCTCTCCGACGGCTGAAAAAGGAGATAATACACGTGCATTCAACATGTTTCCCTGCAGGTCGATCATCAATTCGACATGAACTGACCGGATCATTTGCCCAACAGGCGCCGGCAAACTTGCAAATTCGCATGATTTGTTTTTAGAACAATACTCATAAGTCTCATAGAGTTTTTGCAGCCAGCTCATTCGCGCATCACCTCCTCGAGCGTCTCATTAACGGGTTTACAGTTGCGTTTCAATAAAAACGAATCCTTAGCCCAGCCTCGTAGCTCTCGGACCTGCGTACACTCTTCCGGTCTGATGAATGAAATAATCCCTTTATCTCCCATCTTAGGACGCCAAAGACGCAGCTCTAGTTTTTTACGCCCCGTTTCATTCGGATAGTTGAAACCATGAAACATAGTGCCAAAGTCGAGCCCCGGAGTCGAATCATAAGCTCCCTCATTCTCGCCGAACTCGCATGGCACCACATATCCTTGGCACTCCCGCGTGCCCAGGAAAATGTCGCGCCGTCCTCCGCGCTCCAGCATGCGTTTGGCAATTTGATAATGCTTGTCTTCATTTCGGTCAGTAGCAAGATCAGGTAGATTTTTGTTCCACTCAAAATGAGCCTTGACCTGATAACATACATCGCACAAATACGTATAATAAGAAAGGGTGTTTCCGGCCTCTTTTGGACCGTGTGCAAACAGGATGGGCTTGACTCCCTTAGTCTGAGT
>JAEEYY010000059.1 GCA_016288355.1 Synergistes sp. | reverse complement strand
GAAGAAGGATTTTATCATTGCGGCGGCGCGCCCTTATCGGATAAAATAGAACGCGGCACTGAAGGAGTGAATTCGCGCTGTGAAATACGAGAATATAAGAAATTTCAGCATCATTGCCCACGTTGACCACGGGAAATCAACTCTCTCCGACCGTCTGCTCGAAGCTACAGGAACGATAGACAAACGGAACATGAAAGCCCAGCTTCTTGATATGCTTGAGATAGAACGCGAGCGCGGCATCACGATAAAATCCGTCCCTGTGCGCATGAACTATAAAGCGGCCGACGGCAGGGATTATATACTTAATCTGATAGACACACCCGGGCATGTGGATTTTTCATACGAAGTCTCCCGCTCACTTGCGGCATGTGAAGGGGCTGTCCTGGTCGTGGACGCGTCGCAGGGAGTCGAGGCTCAGACAGTCGCAAACAGTTACATGGCGGCTGACCTTGACCTTGAGCTGCTCCCGGTGCTGAATAAGATCGACCTTCCCTCCTCCCATCCGGAACAGGTAAAGAAAGAGCTCGAGGAGATAATAGGCATAGACGCATCAGACGCGGTAATGCTCTCCGCAAAGACCGGAGAGGGCGTAGGCGAGCTGCTGGAAAGGATAGTCCGTGACGTGCCCGCTCCTTCCGGGGACGCATCCGCGCCGCTGCAGGCTCTTATCTTTGATTCGGTGTACGACAACTACCGCGGCGTTATATGCTACGTGCGCGTCGTAAACGGCAGGCTTTCCGCCGGACAGCACGTCCGCTTCATGGCCACGGCTCAGGAGTATGAGCTTACAGACGTAGGCGTATTCAAGCCTGATATGCTCTCAGTCCCCTCTTTGGGGCCGGGAGAGGTCGGCTATATATGCGCGAGCATCAAGACGATAGACGAGGCTCACGTCGGCGATACCGTAACAGACAGCGCAAAGCCGGCTTCCGCACCACTTGCCGGATACAAGAAAGTAAAGCCGGTCGTATTCTGCGGCTTCTATCCGATAGAGCGCGAGGATATCAATCAGCTCCGCGAAGCTCTTGAAAAGCTGCAGATAAACGACTCCGCGATCAGCTTCGAGCCGGAAAATTCTGCAGCGCTCGGCTTCGGCTTCCGCTGCGGCTTCCTTGGCCTTCTTCATATGGAGATCGCCAAGGAGAGGCTTAACCGCGAGTTCGGTGTCGACCTGGTGGCGACCGCGCCGAACGTCGTATACCAGATAGTGCTGACCGACGGAAGCATAATTGAGGCGCACCGTCCCTCCGACTTCCCGGGGCAGGTAAGCATTACGGAGATTCGGGAGCCTTATATCAAGCTGTCTATATTCATGCCGGACGGCTTCGTCGGCGCCGCTATGCAGCTCTGCCAGGAAAAGCGCGGGACCTATGTCGGCATGGACTATATAGCTCCCGAACGCGTGCGCCTGACATACGACATGCCGCTTGCCGAATTCATACTCGACTTCCACGACAGGCTGAAGTCATGCACCAGGGGCTATGCTTCCCTCGATTATGAGCATATCGGCTTCCGCGCGTCAAACCTCGTAAAGGTGGACGTGCTGCTGCAGGAGGAGCCGGTAGACGCTTTTTCATTTATCTGTCACGCTGACCAGGCTTACCACAGGGGGCACGCTGTGGTCGGCAGGCTCAAGGAGCTTATCCCGCGCCAGCTTTTTGAAGTGCCGGTGCAGGCCGCTATAGGCAAAAAAGTCATAGTCCGCATGAATATCAAGGCCGTGCGCAAGGACGTCCTTGCAAAGTGCTACGGAGGCGACGTCACGCGCAAACGCAAACTGCTCGAAAAGCAGAAGGAAGGCAAAAAGCGCATGAAGCAGGTAGGGCATGTTTCGATACCGCAGGAAGCGTTCCTTGCCTTCATGGACGTGACAAAAGCCGAAGACAACTGACCGGCGGACGGTCATGCCGGCAAAAGCGCTGTATATCCACGTACCGTTCTGCGAGCGCAAATGCAATTACTGCGCGTTCGTAAGCAGCGTGCCGAAAAGCGGAGAGCGGACCCTCTATCTTGAGGCGCTCTCCGCCGAACTTTACATGATGGCGGGAAAGTGCCGGGATCCGTTTGATACATGCTACATCGGCGGAGGCACGCCTACGATGCTCTCCCCCTCTCAGTGGAGGACGCTTGCCGCGGCGATCGAAAAGAACTTCACCTTTGCAGCCGGCGCCGAAGTGACTGTCGAAGCTAATCCCAATTCGATGAGCAGGGAGCATCTTGAGGTGTGGCGAAGCTGGCGCGTCACGCGCGTAAGCATAGGAGTCCAGAGCTTCAACGACGCTGAGCTTTCCCGCATGGGAAGGGTCCACTGCGCCGATGAGGCAAGGCGCGCGATAAGCGCCGCTTTATCCTTCGGTTTCGACGTCAATGCCGATCTCATCTTCGGGCTGCCCGGGCAGACCTTCAGAAGCTGGGGAAAAACGCTCAGGGAAGCGGCAGCCGGCGGGCTGTCACATATATCGCTCTATCAGCTGACGCCGGAGGAAGGCACCCCGTGGGGGACGCTTACGCCTGAAGAGCTCGGGGACGGATATGCCCCTTACAGATGGGCCCAGTGGTACCTGCCGCATAAAGGTTACGCCCAGTATGAGATCGCCAATTTCGCAAGGCCGGGGCATGAGAGCCGCCATAATATAAATTACTGGCGCAGCGGGGAATATATAGGAACGGGACCCGCCGCCGCAGGCTATATTTCGGGCAGGCGCTATAAAAACACAGACTCGCTCGCGGAATATGCAAAATGCCTTAAAAGCGGCAGGCTGCCGGAAAGTGAAAGCGAGACCCTCCCGCCGGAAAAGCGGGCAAGAGAGGCTGCGGTCCTTGCGCTCAGGATGAGCAGCGGCATATGCGCGGAAGATTTTGTCAAAAAATACGGCGCGGAGAATTACCGCGCGATATCCGCCGCCGTGGAAAGTTTTCCGCAGGACCTGTACGAGACGGACTGCCGCGGCATAAGGCTTACGAAAAAAGGCATGCGCGTCGCTAACCTGATCTGGGCCGAAATAATTTAATGTTTAAAAGCATTTATTTTAATATATAATTGATAAATTAAATCGTACGGGAGGATTTCACTTGGACATTAAGCTGCAGCAGATAATGAAACAGATTCCTTCCATGGACAGGCTTCTCTCTCTGCCGTGGGTGGCAGAATATGAAAAAAGAATAG
>JAEEYY010000001.1 GCA_016288355.1 Synergistes sp. | reverse complement strand
TTTCCGCCGCATCTTTCAGCATGTTTTCCTTAACGGCGCATATCCTGTGCGGGGACTGTGCTTTTCCCTGATACCGGTAGCGTCCGTCAAGGTAAAGTTCCGCATCTCCATCGGCGTATATTACAAGCGAGCCGGATGTTCCCCTGAAACCGCTGAGATAATAGAGGCTCTCCCAGTTAGTATCTTCGTCGGTTATTACGACAAAGGCTCCCGCGCCGCGTTCCCGCAGGCTTTCAGCAACAGCCGCGGTCCTGCGCGTTATATTACTCTCCATTTTCTTTTCCCATCTTAAGGAGCCGCCAGAGTTCCTCCGCAGGTTCCGGAACCGGTGCGGAAAGAGGCGGACCCATCCTGCCGACCGCCGCTGCCGCAATACCGGCGGCTTCCAGCTCTGAGAGCGCGCTTTCAACAAGTTCTTTGGGGACGACAGCAAGCAATGAGCCTGAGGCGATAAGATGCAGAGGGTCGAAGCGTAATTTTTCCGCGGCCCTGGCCGTCAGCTCTTCTACCGGCAGCGCGCTTCTGTCGACGTCAGCGCTCAGGCCGCAGAGCATGCATATCTCGTCCAGTCCCCCGCAAAACCCGCCTTCAGTGGGATCATGCATGAATTTGGCATAGCGGCGCAATATGCGCGCCTCCGGCAGTACGGAGGTCATATCGGCCCATGAAAGTATTTCTTTTATCTCATCTGCGCTCATAAAGGGCAGGAGCAGTTCCGGGCGGTCCGCCGCAACTATCGACATGCCCTCGATGCCGATATGCTTGGTAACGATTATGACGTCCCCTTCGGAGATGTCAGAAGCCCGCATTACCATATCCGCAGCGCCGATGAGGGCTCCCATTATCACCGGGCGGTCGTAGCGGTCGTTGAACTCTGTGTGGCCGCCGGCTACCGCTATGCCCTGGGCGCGGCATTCCTCGTCTATCTCGCGCATGATGCGCGCCGCTCCATCTTCCCCGAAGGATGGCGGCAGCACGAGCGTGACGGCAAGATATGCCGGGTCTCCTCCTTTCGACGCGATATCATTGGAGTTTATGCGCACCAAAAGGCGCCCCGCGCCGTTTTCCGCGCCTACTACGGGGTCGGATGCAAATACCATATATTTGCCCTCAGGCCACTTTATCACCGCGGCGTCCTCTCCGACGCCGGGACCTATAAGCAGCCCGGGGGCGTCTGCTCCGCGGTAGGAAAGCACGTTGCGCTTCAAAGCCTCGGGGGAAAGCTTGCCGGACGGCATCTTCTTCTCGTTAGGTTCAGTCATTTTACTCATCTCTGTTTCCTGTGCGGCCCCGCGCGCGGAAAATGCGCAGCCGCAGTAATTCTGTCTGTAAAGACCAAGCTCTTTTGAGCGCGCGACCGATCTTTTAAATCCGTCTTTTTTCCGCCATATCTTTTCGACCCATACAAGCCCATGCCGGGCCGCAGCCCGCCTGCCTGTTCCGTTTATCAGATCCGCGTCCTTGTGCGGGCTGATCGTAAGCGTAGTGCATAAGTGAGTGTATCCGTTTTCCGCCGCATATGCGGCGGCGGCGTAAAGCTGCTCTTCAAAGCATCTGGCGCATCTTCTGCCGCGTTCAGGTTCGTCCTCAAGACCGCGAACGGCTTCAAGCCATCCCGTCGGCTCATAGCGTTCGAAAAAAACGCGTGCGCCCTCTTCCGCGGCAAGCTTTCTCACAGCGTCTGCGCGCTTTTGATACTCCGCTTCGGGATGGATGTTGCTCCCGTAAAAATAACCGGCCGCGTCATAGCCTTCGCCGGAAAGCGCGGGCCACGGCACAGTCGCGTCAGGTGCGCAGCATATATGCAGAAGCAGCTTTTCTTTTTTCAAACGCAGGGCTCCGCGTCTTCAGCTGCAGAGCAGGGCAGGACGCCCCCAGAGGCATCCTCTTCTTCGGTCTGTTCCTCCCCGCATTCCATAGGCAGCGTCTTTACCGCGAACATCAGATAGCCTGTATGACCTATCATCATATCCATAGGCCTTATCCTGTTCGGTTCGGTCTTGTAGTGGCGCAGCATTATCTCCAGCACCTGCACGTCGGCGAAGCCGAAGTCAGAAAGCGCCCGCAGCGTTTCCGATATCTGGTTCGTCGTAGGGACCAGAATGCCCAGATGGTTGCCTGGAGCAAGCGCTTCATACGCCTTGTCGATATGTTCCCACGGGTTCGGGACGTCAAGGAATACCGCGTCTGCGCCGCGCTCCTTGAAGCCCTCATCAAGAGAACGGACATTGAATTCGATCCTGTGCGCGACGCCCCACTTTTCAGCGTTCTTTCTCGCCAGTTCCGAAAATTCCGGGCGGCGGTCATAGGTGCAGACCTTGCCGGTATCGCCCACGAAATGGGCGAAAGTGCAGCAGAGACTGCCTGAACCGGTGCCGCATTCAACGACCGTGCAGCCCGGGAATATATTCAGATGTTCGATTATAAAACCGGCCTCTTTGGGGAAGACTATCTGCGTCTGTCTTTTTATCCTGCGCGTATATTCGCCAAGCGTGGGACGCAGCAGATAATAGACTTCCCCCTTCGGGGTGCGCAGCCCCTCTCCGAAGCTGTGCTGCATAAGATCGGAGTGCTTAAGCTCGCCGAAGTGCGTCCCCTGTACCATGCCGTGCTGCATCCGGACCAGAAAGCTGTCGTTCTTTTTCGGATGCCATATGAGCACCAGCTCCCCTTCGGAGATCATTTAAGGATCTTCCTGACCTCTTTGGCTATTCCGGCTGCGGACAGCCCCATGTCTTCAAGCACAGCCTTGTTTGTTCCCGAAAGGCCGTAGCGTGTGACACCCATGCTGCTTATCCTGACGGCACGCCCCGCCCTGGCAAAAGCAAGCGCGGCGCGCGCCCCTATGCCGGTGTCAGCGTTGTGATCCTCGCAGGTGACCAGCGGCATGGCTCCCACTTCGGCAAAGAGCTGATCTTTATCCATCGTAAGCGGCGTCGCGCAGTGCATGACCTTTACGCTTATGCCCTCTTCAGCGAGGATGGAAGCCGCTTCAAGCGCAGCCCCGGCCAGATGTCCCATCGTAAGGACGGCTGCGTCGCGTCCTTCGCGCAGCACGTCTACCTTTCCGTCGGCGAATTCATAGCTTCCGCCGTAGTACGGCTCGCCGTTTTCCTTCAGGATGACGGGCAGAGCACTGCGTCCCATCGCAAGGCAGAGATTGCCCGGCTGCTTCAGCATCCAGCGGGTCGCGCGGTCTGTCTGGTTCGGATCTGCCGGCACGATCACATTCCAGCCGAAGGTATTCGCGAAGAGTCCGACATAATCTATGCACTGATGGGTCATTCCGTCCTCTCCGACGTCAAGGCCTGTATGAGTAAGGACGGTCTTTATGCCGGCGCGGTTGATATCGTTCAGTCTCTGCTGGTTGTAGACTTCATCGCTTCCGAAAACGCCGAAATCGGCCCATACCGCCACGACTCCGGCGGCCGATGCGGCTCCGGCGGCAGTCGCGGTAGCGTGCTCCTGGATGCCTGTCTCGATAAAGTTATCCGGGCAGGCCTTCGCAAAAGCGTCTACCTTGACCGAGCCCGCAAGATCGCAGTAAAATACTATGATCGGCGTGCTGCCGGGTTTTTTGTAGTTCAGTGCGCCTGCGTCGGCAAGAGCTGCGCCGAAGGCTCCGCGGTTGTCTTTTTTATCATCTTTCGTATATGTGCGCGGGACGCCAGTATCAAGCACAGGCTTTTCATTTTTCACGCTGCGCCCCGCAGGAAGCGGAAGTTTGCGCTCCTCGAGCAGCGAATCAAAGAGCGATATATCGCTGCCGAGTTCCTTAAGGGCCTGTTCCAGCTTCTCGCCTGAGGCCGGCTTCCCGTGGTAATCGGGAATATTTTCCATGAATGAGACGCCTTTGCCCATTACGGTCCTGCACAGCACGACGGCCGGGACGGAGGAGCTTTTCGCTTCTTTCAGCGCTCTGTAGATCTCTGCGTGATCATGTCCGCAGCACTCTATGACGCGCCAGCCGTCCGCGGCCCAGAGAGCCGGTATATCCGACGGCATTACCGCGGAAAGTCTGCCGCTGATCTGCATATCGTTCCAGTCGACTATCGCTGTGATATTGGAGAGTTTTTCCTTAACGGCTATCCTGCGGGCCTCGGCGACCTGCCCCTTTACCTGCTCGCCGTCGCCCAGCACGACCCAGGTGTGCGAGAGCGAACCGCGCGCGCGAGCGGCCAGCGCAAAGCCGACGCCGGCGGCAAGCCCCTGCCCTAAATTTCCGGTGCCCCAGTCAACGCCGGGGACGTCGCGTTCCACATGACCCTGATAAGGGCTTCCGGCGCGGCGGAAATTAGCCGCCATCTCATGAGCCGGGAAAAAGCCGTATTCGGCAAGCGCCGAGTAAAAACCGGCGGAGGTATGTCCGTGGCTTACCACAATACGGTCGCGGTCAGGGTGATCCGCAGTCTCCGGCGATACGTTTGCTGCGCCAAGCAGAGTAATATAAATATCCAGCGACGAAAGAGCCCCTGCCGGGTGGCCGCTTTTGGCAGCCGAGGTAGCTGCTACGGCCCAGACGCGCGCATCACGGGCGGCATCACGAAGTTTTTCGGCACAGGCGTCACTGAGCGCCTCAGCCCTGAAATTTTTTATCTCATTTACGATCTCTTCTACCTTCATTCAGAAAAACGCCTCTCAATCTCACAAAGACTATCCGGAAGGAAGATCTTCCCCGCATAATTTTACAGCCAAATCGTATAACTGTGCGCATTTTAAACTCATTGCTCTTTTATGAATTAAGCATCACAACAGACTGTCGCACGGCGTGCCGTTCGTTGTAAAATAATCAGGTACTCTCTGCCAAAGAGGAGGAAGTCCCTTGTATATTCTGGCTGCGCTGCTTCTTGATTCGATATTCGGCGACCCGAAATGTCTGCCTCATCCGGTGGTCCTGATCGGGCGTCTGATCTCATATTACGAGAAAAAACTTTATTCGCGCGGCACGGATGCAAAAATAAACGGCTTTATATTCTGCGCCGCGGTCATCGTTACTGCGGCTGCAGCCGTATTTGCGCTGCTGTACGCGGCAGGGGCAGCGGGCTTTCTTCTGCGTCGAGCGATTGAGCTCTATCTGCTTTACTCGGCCATAGCGTTCAAATCGCTCAAAGACGAGTCGCTCCCGGTGGCAAAGGCGCTTGCCGCCGGCGACCTTACAGCCGCGCGCTTATCCGTCGGCAGGATAGTCGGCCGCGACACAAATCGTCTGGACGAGGCCGGGGTGATACGCGCCTGCGTCGAAACGATAGCGGAAAGCTATGTAGACGGCGTCGTATCCGTGCTCTTCTGGGCCTGCGTCGGCGGTTATTTCGGGCAGGCGCCGCTTTTTGCCTGGATATTCAAGGCTTCAAATACGATGGACTCCATGGTGGGCTACGACGACGAGCGATATCATGATTTCGGCTTTGCCGCGGCAAAACTGGACGACATGATGAACTTCATCCCCGCGCGCTTAGGCGCGGCGGCGGCCGTGGCGGCAGGCGCCGCCGCCGGTATGGACTACAGGCACGCATGGAAGATCTTTCTGCGCGACAGGCTGAAGCACAAAAGCCCAAACAGCGCGCATGCCGAAAGCGTCTTTGCCGGGCTGCTGGGCATCCGTCTCGGAGGCGGCGCTTTTTACGACGGCCAGTGGGAGCCCCGTCCTTTTTTAGGCGACGATACCCGCGGCCCCGAGCCGAACGATATAACGCGCGCGCACCACATCCTTAACCTCTCTGTTGCGGTATGCGCCGCGGCGATACTGATTCTGCTGAGGAGGGGCTGATAGTGGAGTTCAGACTGCACGGCGCAAACCCGCTGAAGCTGTATGAACTCTTCGGCGTCACTCCGCCGGAAAAGATCTATGATTTCAGCACCAATATCAACGCCGTGCCGCAAAGGGAGGGGTTCTGCCCGGACCTGCGCAGCATAACGGAGGATTACCCCGACGACGACTGCGTCAGGCTGCGAGGGATCCTTTCCGTAAAGTACGGCGCGGAAAAAGAAAATATCCTGATAACCAGCGGTTCCAACGAAGCTATATATATAATAGCCTCTTACGCTGCCGGACGTGAAAACTACATACTCCAGCCGGCATACGGCGAATACCTTCGGGCTCTTTCCGCATTCGGTGCGAGACCGCGCAATATATCAGGCTTTGGGGAAGCGTCTTTCGCAGACGGAAGCACGGTATGGATCTGCAACCCCTGCAACCCGACCGGCGCTTTTATCAGCGACTCGGAAATATACCGCACCGCAGAGGCCTATCCGGACGTCACCTTCGTAATAGAAGAGGCATACCGTGATTTTATCTGGACGGAGGAGGAACTGCTGCCCTTCTCGCCGCGGCGCAACATCATCAGGCTGCGTTCTCTCACAAAGATCTATGATATCTGCGGCGCGAGGGCCGGCTGCGTGCTTGCAGACGAAAGGGCCATGGCATCTCTTAAGCTGAGGCAGCCGAGCTGGAGCGTAAGCGGGTTTGCGCAGGAGGCAGCGGCATTCTTCGCGTCGGACGCCGGACTTATCGAACGCACTAAAAAATATTACTCCCGCGAGATACCGCGCTTCAGGGATGCATTGGCCGCGGCAGGTCTTGAGACGCTGCCGACCTCGGTCAATTTCTTTCTGGCAAAGGTCGGGGACGACGAAGGATTTATACGCTTTCTGCTCGAACGCGGCTGCGTCGTGCGCCACACGCGCAACTTCCCGGGGCTTGACGGGCGCTTCGTCAGGATAGCGGCAAGAAGCGGGCGCGAAAACGATATACTTGTGTCGGCTGTAAGAGAGTACTGTAATTCCTGCCGAACGAGCGGGAAATAAGAAAGCTTTCACACGGATATACCGGCTTTTATTTTTTGCCGGCCGTATACCACGGGAATTTCTCAGCCATTCCCGGACGTCTCGGATACCCTTTCGGAGTAGGCGCGGTCTTATTCCACAGCACAAAATATCTGTCCATACCGGAAAGTTTATAGCTTATGATCTCCGGAGAAGAGAGACCGAGCCTGTCCCACCTTCCGTGAACTGCTTCAAGCTCCTCAGTGGCTCTGGGCCCCTTGAACGCGATAAGCCGCCCTTTTACCTTCACAAGCGGCATCAGGTATTCCGCAAGCATCCCGGCGGAGCAGACCGCACGCGCGGCCGCCGCGTCGAACCTGCCGCCGTTTTTTTTCGCATAATCCTCTGAGCGGCAGCACTCCACCGTTACGTTCGCGAGGCCGAGCAGATCCGCGATACGCTTCACCTGGGCGCATTTGCGCGCGATGCTGTCAAGCAGCGTTATCCTGATATCCTTCCTGCATATCGCCCACACGATGCCCGGCAGGCCGCCTCCGGTGCCGACGTCGATCACGCTGCGCTGATCCCGCAGAAGAGGCAGCGCGTACGCACAGTCGATTATATGAGAGTTCCACAGCGTCTCCTCGTCGGAGGGCCCCGTAAGACGCGCAAGCTCATTTGCTTTTATAAGCAGCGAAACATACTGCCTTAATTTTTCTTCATTATCGGAAATTATTTTTTCTGTTTCTCCGGCGTCGATGCTTTTTGCCATAAAACTTCTCCGTTCCTGTGATAATAATAAAATGACTGCCGCGCGTGTATAATAATAGCACGAGAGGCGCCTATAGGAGGCTATGCGATGGAAACTTTTGAAAACGGCTCTAAGATAAAAAAAGGCAGACTTAATATACTGGATCTCAGCGGCACCTGGCGTGATATGGGGCGCCAGTACGGAGCGCTGGCCGCCGGAGAATTGCGCGACATGTATGATAAAGCCGCGGAAAAGTTTCTGAACACAGCTCCGGATCCGCAGCTCATACAGCAGACAGCCGATAAATTTATCGCAAACTACCCGTTCAGATTCAAGGAACTGATGCGCGGAATGGCGGAGACCTCCGGTCTTTCCGCCGAGGAACTGCGGATCGTGAACGCCATAGAAGTCATAGCCGCCGAGTGCCTTCTTCCGCCGCAGTGCTCCGGGATAGCGGTATGGGGAGACTATTCCGCCGGGCCTCTTGTCTACGGGCGCAACTACGATTATCTCCCATGGTTCAAAGAGCTCAGCGGCGACCTGACCATGGCCGCCTTCCATCCGGCGGACGGTTCACTTTCCGTTGCCACGATAGGCTATGCCGGAGAGATCTACGCGGTGAACGCGATGAACGAAAAGGGACTTTTCCTCGAACTTAACAACGGTATGCCGTCCGGGGGGGCGCTGTGGTATGACAGCCGTATCCCGGCCATAGCCGAGCTGCTCGGCTTCATGCTCGACTGTTCGACTCTCGACGAGATAGAAAGCGCGTTCCAGACCACAAGAGCCAATTTCGCATATATCGTCGGAGTCGCTGACGGGCAGACGGCCCGCTGTTTCGAATGGCCGGTCTTCGACGTGAAGCTGCGTCTTTCGCATTCGCGTCCGGGGCTTACCGTTCTTACAAATCATTTCACCGAATTCTCATGGGGGCTGCCGCGTCCCGACGACAGGAAATACTGGCTGACCCGCACAAGACGCACCAACCTGCTCAATCTGGCCAAGCACTTCAAGGGCACGATAAACGAAACGGTAATGAAAAACATCATGGATACCAGGATAGACGATCTGGGAGCCACTACCGACCTGACGCTCTATCAGCTCGTAGCCGTGCCCGAAAGATATGAGCTGTGGTTCAAGATACCTGATGAGCAGGAATGGACCGCCATCGATATGAAAGAGATTCTCAGGCCGAGAGAGGATTAAACGTCATGGGAAAGTATTATATCGCGTTCGACTGCGGCACGATGGGGACCAAGACCGCGCTGTACAGTATAGATTCCGCGCGCGTCGCGGAAGCCTACCGTGAGAACAGGATATCCTACCCGCGCCCGGGCTGGGCCGAGATGGACGCAAACGGCTTCGTCGAAAACGTACGTGAAGGCGTCAGGGAATGCCTTGCCAAGTCCGGCATAAACCCGGCGGAAGTACGCGGGATATCCGCAAGCGGCATTATCTGCGGCATCGTTGGTATAGATGAGAACTGGAAGCCGGTGACCCCCTTCGTACCCTATCTCGACAGCAGATCGGCCGGAGAAGCGGCGTGGGTGCGTGAAAATGTGGAGCCGGTATGGATAGAGGAAAGCGGCAACGCTATCGTCGACGAATTCATGCCGCCGATGATCCTGCGCTGGTTCCTGAACCGGTACAGCGGTTTCCGGAAGAGCGCGGTAAAGGTGGTAAACAACGGTCCCTTTGTGCTGGGAACACTTGCGGGACTTTCAGCAAAGGACGCGTTCCTCGACTGGGCCACGATGTCGGGCTGGCTTATAGGATATGACGCAAAAAAGCGCGACTGGTCGCGCAGACAGACGAAAGCGCTCGGCATACCCGACGAGATACTGCCGCGCATAGTAAAACCATGGGATGTCGTGGGCTTCCTCTGCCGCTCTGAGGCTGAAAAGATGGGCCTTCCGGCAGGCATACCGATCGCGGCAGGCGCCGGAGACACGATGCAGTCCTCTCTTGCGTCCGGACTCTTCGAACCGGGGCAGGCCACCGATGTGGCAGGAACGGCTTCTATATTTGCGGTGGCCGTAAAAGAAGCCGACAGGAGAATAACCGAGGCGCCGGGCATGATGTTTGCGACCGGGACTCTGCCGGACGCATACTTCTACTGGAGCATGATACGGGCCGGAGGGCTTTCTCTGCGCTGGTTCCGCGACAGCATAGCCGACAGAGCCGGAGACCCGATGTTCTACGCTGAGATGGATACGCTTGCTGCCGATGTGCCGCCGGGTTCGCGCGGGCTGCTTTTCTACCCATACCTTCAGGGAGCCGGCCCCGATATGCCGGGGGCATGCGGCGTCTTCGCCGGCCTTTTCGGCGTCAGCGACCGCGCCGCGATGTGGCGTTCGATACTTGAAGCGATAGCATTCGAATACGCCCAGATGATCAAGATCTACAGAAAATGCGGCATCCCGCTCAACGAGATAATCGGGACCGAAGGCGGCAGCAAAAGTCCTCTGTGGACGCAGATCAAGGCCGATATCCTGGGGGGCACGTACAACATCCCGACGCGAAGCGAAGGCGGGCTTATGGCCGACGTCGCGGTTGCCGCGCACGCTGTGGGAGACATTGCGGATATAAAAGAGACCATGAAGCAGTGGGTGACCTTCCGCGGTCGTTTTGAAACGGACCCGAAGAGCGCAGAGATCTACAAAAAGATATTTGAAGAGCGCCAGAGTCTGCTTGAGGGACCGATGAAAGAAGTTTTCGCGGCCCTCGCCAGGGTAAGGAATATTTAAGAAACGGGGCGCAGACGGCCTGCTTCGGCACGCCGGGAGATGGGGATATTAAACGGCGTTAAATTTTCCATATACGTACAGGGCTGCCGCACAAACCAGTATGAAGGCGAAGCGATAGCAGCGGCGCTTGAAACGGCAGGCGCCGTCCGCCGCAAAGCCCTTCCCGATGTGATAGTGATAGTCAGCTGCACGGTGACTGCAACGGCAGACAGCAAATGCCGCAAGCTGATAAGAAGGGCGCGCCGCGAACATCCCGATGCGCTGATAGCCGTATGCGGCTGCTACGCCCAGAAGATGACGGAAGAAGAACGCGCTTTGCTCGGCGCCGACATAGTCGTCGGGAACCGCCTTAAGCATATGTTGCCTGAGCTGATAGAAAAAAATCTCGTCGGCAGCGGCCCCTCACTCATCAAAAGCTGCGATCTTAAAAACAATACGGAATGGGACGCGCTGTCGCTGGACAGACCGCGTCTGCATACGCGCGCGTTCCTGAAGGTCCAGGACGGATGCGCTCACTGCTGCTCCTACTGCATAGTCCCCTCCGTGCGCGGAAGACCTGTATCACGCCCGATAGAGGACGCGGTCGCCGAAGCGCGCCGCATAACAGAAGGCGGATGCCCGGAGATAGTGCTGACCGGCGTACATTTAGGGCTGTACCGGGAGCTCCCTCTGCTTGTCAGGAAAATAGCGTCGCTGCCCGGCATAAAGCGTATCCGCTTCGGCTCGATAGAACCTTTTGCTGTGACAGATGCTCTGCTACATGAGCTTGCTGACTGCGAAGCATTCTGCAGACATCTGCATATGCCGCTGCAGTCCGGTGACGACGGCGTGCTTGCTTCGATGAGGCGCGGCTACCGCGCGGCCGGCTTCGCAAGGACAGCCGAACAGGCCCGTGCGATACTGGGAGATGAGCTTCATATAAGCACAGATCTTATGGTCGGCTTTCCCTCGGAAGACGAAAAGGCTTTTTCCCGCAGCCTTGAGTTCGTGCGCGGGCAGAAGTTTGGCAAAGTGCATGTCTTCCCCTATTCGCCGCGATCCGGCACAGACGCCGCCGCGATGCCGCAGCAGGATGGGCATGCGGTGCGCCGCCGCACCGAAGAGGCGCTGCGGCTGGCTTCCGAACTGCACGAAGCTTTCTGCTCCCGCTGGATAGGCAGGGAGTGCTTGATACTCACGGAGGAGACCGACGGTTCATATGCCAGGGGGCTTACCGGAAACTATATCCGCG